>JAPOON010000689.1 GCA_026713405.1 Gammaproteobacteria bacterium | reverse complement strand
TCGATCGGCAGGGTGTCGTAATCCGGGTCGAAGGACATCTGGTCGTAGTCGCGGCAGAACCGTTCGGTCATCTCGAAGGCCGGGTGGCCGCGGTGGCGCTCCCGGGCGTCCCGGTCGAGGCCGATCTTGTCGAAGTAGTAGTAGCCCTGGAACAGGCCGTGCTGCAGCACCATCCAGTAGGTGTGCCTGGCGACGTACGGGCGCAGGATCGAAGCGCCGAGCTCCGAGTGGTTCTCGGGCGCAAGGACATCACCGACATCGTGTACCAGCGCAGCCACGACGAACTCCTCGCACTCACCGGCACGCAATGCCCGGGTAGCCGTCTGCAGGGAGTGTTCGTAGCGGTCGACCTTGAAGCCCGGAAGCCCTCCGGCAAGCCCTTGCAGGTAGGCGATCACCCGTTCACCGGTTCGGGCGACGAACGGCTCGGCAAGTTCGCCCTGCAGGGCGTAATCCTCCACCGTGCCCTCGTCCATCCGCGTATAGGCCGCGACCCGCGGCGCAGCGTTCGAATCGGCCATGACGACATCCTCTGTTCGGACGTGATCGAAGCGCGATTGTATGATACGTAACGGGCTGCTGAACACGACGGCTGAAGGGATACGCACGATGAGAAAACTCGCGGTCGCGTTGCTGGCGATGTTTCGCAGGGCATCGCTCCTGTTGTTGAAGCTGCGCGGGAAAACGCCCGCCGACGTCGCCGAGCAACGCGTTGTCAGCGGCCGGACCTGGGACGAGTTCTGCGACACGCTGAAAGCCGCGGGGGCTGCGCTGAATTTTCCCGGCGCCCCCCGGGACCCGTTCAACCAGGCCGAGGGCTACCGCTACCTGAGCCGCCTGCTGCGCGGCGGCCTCATGGCATTCGTCGAGTACGCCGACCCCCGGGCGCCCGTGCTGCACCGGGTTGCCCACGAAACCGTGAAGCTCGGCGCCGACAATCCCGACAACTACTATCAGACCGCCGCCATCCGGGGGGACTTCGACTACCGGATTTCAGGCAGGCGCAATACCGTGAAATACCTCAGCTTCGGCACCCAGGCCGGGCATTACGGCCAGGGCGGCGGCATGCCGCCAACCGGTTACATCGAAGCGGCGGATATCGAAACCGATGCCGACGGGCACTTCGAGCTGACCGTCAGCAGTACGCCGCACGACGGCAACTGGCTGCCGATGCAGCCCGACTCCGGCACCCTGATCGTGCGGCAGACCTTTCTCGACCGCGAAAACGAAGCGCCCGCGGACCTGTTCATCGAGCGCATCAACTGCACCGAGGCGGAAAAACGCCCCGCGCCCCTGACACCCGAGCAGATCGATGCCGGCCTGAAGTCCGCGAGCACGCTGGTTGCCGGCGCTTCCCTGCTGTTCGCGAAATGGGCGAGGGACTTCAAGCAGCACAGCAATGCCCTGCCCATGTTCGACCCTGACGTCTCCCTGGCGGCGGGCGGCGATCCGAACATCGTCTACTACCACAGTCACTGGGCGTTGGCCGAAGACCAGGCCCTGGTGATCGAGGCCATGCCCCCCGAATGCGAACACTGGAACTTCCAGTTGAACAACTACTGGATGGAATCGCTGGATTACCGCTACCACACCATTCACACGAACAAGCACCTGGCGCAACAGGAGCCGGACGGTTCCATCCGGCTCGTCGTGACGCACCGGGACCCGGGGCTCCCCAACTGGCTGGACACAGCCGGTCACTCATCCGGAACCATGTGTTTCCGCTGGATTCGGGCCAAGGACCACCCCCAGCCCGCCGCGCGGGTCGTGAATCGCGACGAACTCGAAGCGCTGCGCAATCAGACGATCGGTTGAAAGCGTTGCTGGAAACCTCGACAGACTACGGCCATCCATACCGGCCACTGCCGATATCCCTGTTCAACCGGGCGGGCAGGATTGCCAGAAAACTGGGCTTGGGCGGCAGGCTGAACGCAGACCGCATGATCGCCGCTGCCAAGCGCAAGACCGGACTCTCCGATTTCGGCGACGAATGGTTCATGGAGCCCTTGCACGTTCTCGTAAGCTCAATCAATGACGAGGCCAGATTGAATACGTTGGGCAACATGTTACAACACACGAGATTGGTTTCGGCATTGACAACGCGTTTGCGAGCAGAGCAGATATTGAAGGAAAATCCACATATTCTGGAAATAAACCTCGGCAGAATCATCCTGATCGCGGCGCTGCAACGTACAGGCACAACGGCCTTGCACAGGTTGCTCTGTTCGAACCCGCATCTCCGGGGATTGTATTCGTGGGAAATGCTGAATCCGTTGCCCGGGCCAGGCGAACAACAAGGAGACCAACGCTCACGAATATCCAAGGCAAAAACGGCTGCAAGAGTCATGCGTTACATGGCGCCCGAGTTTTTTGTTGTTCATCCCATAGAGTTCGATGCGCCGGAAGAGGATATTTTCCTACTGGACCTTTCGTTCATGAGCCAGGCGCCGGAAGCGACGATGCATGTGCCAACTTACGCAAATTGGCTTGAAAAACAGGATCAGACCGAAGCTTACAAGTACATGTACAGGATGCTGAAACTGATGCATTGGCAACGAAGCGGCAATGCCTGGGTTTTGAAGACACCACATCACATGGAACACATCGACACGATTCTCAATGTTTTTCCTGACATTCGCATCGTGCAGACACATCGAGATCCACAGCAGTCCATTGCTTCTTTCCTCAGCATGGTGGCGCACGCGAGGGGTATTCTAAGCGATCATGTTGATGCTCAGGACATTGGCCAACATTGGTTCCGAAAATCCCTGCGCTTGATGCGTAGGTCCTTGGAAGCAAGAAAGTCTCGGGAACCGTCTATTTTCATTGATATATCGTACGATGATCTAGTCCGAAAACCGATCGAGGCGCTACGCAAGATCTATGTGGCGTCTGGCCTGCCTTTCGATACCAACGTAGAAAATCACGCAAAAAACGTGGCAAATCGAGAAACAAAGGATCGATACGGAAGGCACGTTTACCGTCTGTGTGATTTTGGAATCGACAACGACGAGTTGAACAGGCGATGCGCCTTCTATCGTCTCCAATATGGATTGACTGACGGAAGATCAGGGAATTTGCGTTGATTTCACGGTGGCAGTTGTTCAGGAGCACTCCGCAATATGTCCAGACAAACTGATAAACCTGTTGATTACGGGAAAATAACCAACGCCATATCCAGCGCGATCATGGATCGGTTTTCGAATACGGGCCTGATTGCGCCCGTTGCTCCGAATGTTCGAATAGACGACAAGACCTGCCTGGTGACGGGCGCGAACAGCGGCCTCGGCAAGGCTATAGCTATCGACCTGGCTCGCCGGGGCGGCCACGTGCTGATGGCCTGCCGTGGCGGGCATCCCGAAGCCGGCGAAGACGTGAAACGGCTCTCCGGGTCCGTCCGGGTCGAGATGCTGAAGGTCGATCTTTCCGACCTGGAGAGCGTACATCTGCTTTGTGATGAAATCGCCCGCAGGGGTGCCCCGCTGGACATCACCGTGCTGAATGCCGGTTTGATGCCGTTGAACGCCCGCCCGTCGCGACAGGGTTTCGAGTTGATGTTCGCCGTGCACTTTCTGGCCAACCGGGTGCTGCTCGACCGGTTGATCGGCGATGGCGTCATCGTACCCGGCGGCCAGCCGGACAGAACACCCCGCATCGTTTTCGTCGTATCGGAAACCCACCGCTCCGCCGGCCCGATCGACTTCGAGCATTTCGGCGCCTTTACCGACTATGGTCTGAAGGACGGGCTGAAGTACTACGGGTTGAGCAAACTGCACTCCTGCACGCTGGCGCAGGAAATGTCCCGGCGACTGAATCCAGGAGAAAAGGTCCGGGTTGCCGTGCATTCGCTCTGTCCCGGCCCGATCAACTCCAACATCGCCCGGGAAGCGCCGTCCTACATGAAGGCGTTGTTGTCGCCGGTCATGGGGCTGCTCTTTGCCGGCCCCGAGAAAGCCGCCCGGCCGGTCATCCATCTGTGCTGTGATGCGGAGATGGAGCAGCGCAGCGGCGTCTATCTGCACATGATGCGCGAGAAGCAGCCATCGGCCCTGGCCCTGGACCCGTCGGCCGGGGCCAGCCTGTGGGAGGCAAGCGAGGCGCTGATCGCGGAACACAGGCCCCCACACGCCGCCGCCAGGCCCGGTTCGGCGGTTGAAGAAAGCGGGGGTGAGGCGGGAGAGCCCCGCTGAATGGGAGGGGGGTCCGATCGCAGCTGTTGCATGATCGTGTGCGGCTGACAGCCGGGCAATCCGGGGTATGCTTGCCGGCAAGGAGGCGCCATGTTCAATCACGTTGTCAGTGCGGACCCGATAGACATCCAGGCTCCGGCCGAAGCGGTCTGGAGCATCCTGGTCGACGTGGAAAAATACGGGGAGTGGAATCCCTTCAGCACGCGGGTCGACACCACCCTGGAAGTCGGCTCCCCGGTGGATCTGTACGTTGACATGGGGTTGTTCAAAATCAAGCAGCCGGAGTTGATCCAGGCCGTCGAGCCGCCCGAGATGCTGGCCTGGGGAATGACCATGGGTGCGCGTTTCCTGCTGTTCACCAGACGGGAACAGCGTCTCGAAGTGCTGGGCGAATCCAGTTGCCGATACCACACCAACGACGCATTCAGCGGGCTGCTCGCGCCGCTGATCGTAGGGTTGCTCGGCCGCATCATCCGCCGGGGCTTCAACGACGTGGCGCGCGCCCTGAAAGCCCGCGCGGAAGGCACGGCTCAGTAGACGTGCAGTTGCACGGTGCTCGCCAGCGACGTCTCGATATCCCAGATCGCCCTTGAAACGGCCTGCCCGATCAGGTCCATGCGGCGCAGTTGCTGGATGCGTTCGGCCACCTGTTCCAGTTCGCTGGCCGACAGCAGTTCCCGGAAAATCCCGCAGGCATCGGCCAGGCAGATGGTCACCACGTCCCGCGGTTCCGGCAGTTCATCGCCGAACAGCATGTTCATGATGCGCAGCTTCACCTGCCGCGAGGCCTTGTCATCGATCACTTCGTGCCGCTCGGAGTGGAATACCCACAGGATGCGGTTCTCGTGGTGCTCGAGGATGCCCCGCTCCACCAGCCGTTGCACGGCGCCGTCGCGGATCTCCTCTTCCCGGCCACCGGCGCGCTCCACCCAGTAGCGGGGGCCGCGCGGCTCCTTCTCCGCGGCGATCTCGGCGAGCATGGGGTCGAGCAGGCTGTCGCCCGTGGGCGTGGCATCGAGGAGAACGAGTGTCTCCAGGTCGGTGTCGATCCGGTTCTCCAGCGCCAGGTCCATCAGCACACTGCCGCCGAACGCATAGCGGGAAGACCAGTCGGATACGTGCGCGAACTTGCCCCTGCCGTCGTGCAGGAGCAGCAACACTATTTCTTCAGCGAATCGCAGATTTTCCAAGGGGCACCGTCCGGGAGCAGCAGACAACAGATCGGATTAAACGCGGGGCATCGGCTGGATTCAAGTGTGCCCTCGAAACCGCGCGAAAGGGGAGGGGATTCAGCCGTTGAAGCCGGCCTCGTCCGCGGCCAGTGTGGAGCGGTTGAGGCCTGCGACCCCGACCGCGGTCTCAAGCCGAACCAGCCGCTCACGAATGTCGCCCTGGCCAACCTGCAGTTTTTCGATTTCGCCGCTGAGCTTGACGTCGACCCGCCTTATCGCGCCACTCAGCTTGGCGTCGACCTCCTTGATTTCGCTGCCCAGCTTGATGCTGACGCGATCGATTTTGGCATCAAGCCGGTCGTAGACACCCAGGATCAAGCCTGCGAGGAGCAGAAAGCCCGCAGCGAAGACCCCCAACAGTGCCCAAGTGTCCTTAGCCATGTCTGAATGCTAAGTCCGTGCAGGCATGGGCGCAATGGACAATGTCGCACAAACGGGCGGTGGTGCGCGGGATTCCTTATGGGTAGGAACGTGGGGCGTGCGCAACCACACCCGCCCACGTTGCGAATTCCCGATTTCGGAAACTCAGCGGCGCCGCTTGCGCAGTTCCTCGAGGGTGCGTTGCTGAGCGGCGGCTTCAGCCAGTTTCGCGGCGGCAATGGAGAAGTCGAAATCCGCAGCCTGTTCAGCAAGCGCGCGCTCCGCCGCATCCTTTGCTTCCGCTGCCGCAGCCTCGTCGATGTCCTCTGCCCGGGATGCGGTATCCGCCAGGATGGTGACCATGCCCGGCTGCACCTCCAGGAAGCCGCCGGAGGCGTAGAACACCTCTTCTTCGCCGTTTTCCAGCCGCAACTGCACAGGGCCCGGCCGGATGCCGGTCAAGAGCGGCGCATGTCCGGGCAGGATGCCCAGTTCGCCGATGCTGCCGCGCAGGCTTACCATGGTGACGGCGCCCGAGAAGATCTCCTTCTCGGCGCTGACGATATCGCAGTGCATCGTGGCCATCGCTCGAACCTCCCCGACTAGATCGTCTTCGCCTTCTCCACCGCGTCCTCGATGCTGCCGACCATGTAGAAGGCATTCTCAGGCAGGTGGTCGTACTCGCCGTCAAGGATCGCCTTGAAGCTGCGCACCGTGTCCTCCCGGGTGACGAACTTGCCCGACTGCCCGGTGAACTGTTCCGCCACGAACATCGGCTGGGAAAAGAACTGCTGCATCTTGCGTGCGCGGTAGACGAGTTGCTTGTCTTCCTCGGACAGCTCATCCATGCCCAGAATCGCGATGATGTCGCGCAGTTCCTGGTAACGCTGCAGCGTCTGCTGAACCCCCTGGGCCGTATCGTAGTGTTCCTGGCCGACCACGTTCGGGTCGAGCTGGCGGCTGGTGGAATCGAGCGGGTCCACTGCCGGGTAGATGCCGAGGTCGGTAATGGCCCGCGACAGCGTCACCGTGGAGTCGAGATGGGCGAAGGTGGTCGCCGGCGACGGGTCGGTGAGGTCGTCCGCCGGTACGTAAATCGCCTGAACCGATGTGATGGACCCGGTCTTGGTGGTGGTGATGCGCTCCTGCAGGGTACCCATCTCCTCCGCCAGGTTGGGCTGGTAACCCACCGCCGAGGGCATGCGCCCGAGCAGCGCCGAGACCTCGGTGCCGGCCAGCGTGTAGCGGTAGATGTTGTCGATGAACAGCAGCACATCGCGCCCCTCGTCGCGGAACTGCTCGGCCAGCGTCAGGCCGGTGAGACCCACCCGCAGCCGGTTGCCGGGGGGTTCGTTCATCTGGCCGAATACCAGCGAGATCTTGTCGAGTACGCCGGCTTCTTCCATTTCGTAGTAGAAGTCGTTGCCTTCCCGGGTGCGTTCGCCCACGCCCGCGAATACCGACAGCCCCGCGTGCTCGATGGCGATGTTGCGGATCAGCTCCAGCATGGTCACTGTCTTGCCCACGCCGGCGCCGCCGAACAGCCCCACCTTGCAGCCCTTGGCGTAGGGGCAGATCAGGTCGATGACCTTGACGCCCGTTTCCAGCAGTTCATTGCCGCCGAGCTGGTCCTCGTAAGTGGGGGCCTTGCGGTGAATGGGCATGTGCTCCCGGGCGTTGACGGGCCCCTTCTCGTCGATGGGGTTGCCGAGTACGTCCAGAATCCGCCCCAGCGTCTCTTCGCCCACCGGGATCGAGATCGGCTGGCCGGTATTGGCGACCTCGAGCCCCCGGGACAGCCCGTCGCTGGAGCCCATGGCGATGGTGCGCACCACGCCGTCCCCAAGCTGCTGCTGTACTTCCAGGGTCGTGCCGCTATGGGTCACCTTCAGGGCGTCATAGACCTTCGGGACATCTTCCCGACTGAACTCCACATCGATCACCGCCCCGATGATCTGTACGATTCGACCGCTCGACATGCTCTTTGTGCCTCTCTGTCGTTAATTCCGTTTGGCCGGTGAGCGCCTCGCCCCACCTCTTTCGATAATTCAGCTTGACCGGCGTACCCTCAGACCGCCGCTGCGCCGCCGACGATTTCTGCGATCTCCTGGGTGATCGCCGCCTGGCGGGCGTTGTTGTAGATCAGCCGCAGCTCATCGATGAGCTGCTCGGCGTTTTCCGTCGCGTTCTTCATGGCGATCATCTTGGCCGCCTGTTCGCAGGCCCCGTTTTCCACCACCGCCTGGTACACCTGGGATTCGATGAAGCGCATCACCAGCCCGTCGATGAGCTGCCGCGCTTCCGGCTCATAGAGATAGTCCCAGCGCCGCTGCAGATGCTCGTCCTGTTCCGGGTCGAGGGGCAGAATCTGCCGGACCTGGGGCCTCTGGGTCATGGTGTTGATGAAATCGTTGGAGACGATGAACAGCCGGTCGATGCGCGCTTCCTCGTAGGCATCGAACATGATCTTGATGCTGCCGATCAGTTCCGAGAGAACGGGTGATTCGCCCACGTTATTGACCGCCGCGGTGACGTTGCCGCCAACGGAACGGAAGAATGCCGCGGCCTTGTTGCCGATCAGGGCCAGGTCGGCCTCGATGCCCTTGCCATGCCACTCGGCCATGTCCCGGACCAGCTCCCGGAACAGGTTGACGTTCAGCCCGCCGCAAAGCCCCTTGTCGGTGGAAACGACGATGTAGCCGATACGGTGGATCTCGCGTTCCGTCATGAACACGTGCCGGTACTCCGGGTTGGCGTTCGCCAGGTGCCCGATGACCTGGCGGATCTTCTCGGAATAGGGCTTGCCCTCGCGCATCCGCTCCTGGGTGCGGCGCATCTTGCTGGCCGCCACCATCTGCATGGCGGAGGTGATCTTCTGCGTGTTCTCGACGCTGCCGATCTTTTTCCGGATTTCCTTGCCGACCGCCATTGCTGGTCTTCCCTTCTATCCGGCCCGGTTACCAGGTCTGGGTTGCTTTGAACTGCTCGATGGCATCGCGCATCGTCTGCTCGATGGCATCGTCGTAGGCGCCGGACTCATCGATGTTCTTCATCCACTCGCCGTGCTCGGCGTGCATGTAGGCCAACAACGCCGCTTCGAAGTCGAGCACTTTCTCCACCTCGATGTCTTCCAGGTAGCCCTCGTTGGCGGCGAACAGCACCAGGCCCATCTCGGCCACCGACATGGGCGCGAACTGTTTCTGCTTCATGAGTTCGGTCACCCGCTGGCCGTGCTCGAGCTGGCGGCGGGTGGCATCGTCGAGGTCCGAGGCGAACTGCGAAAACGCGGCCAGTTCCCGGTACTGGGCCAGCGCCAGCTTGATGCCGCCGGCGATCTTTTTCATGAACGGCACCTGGGCGGCGCCGCCCACCCGCGATACGGAGATGCCCGGGCTCATGGCGGGACGCAGGCCCGCGTTGAAGTTGTCGGTTTCCAGGAAGATCTGCCCGTCGGTGATGGAGATGACGTTGGTGGGCACGAAGGCGGAGACATCGCCGGCCTGAGTCTCGATGATGGGCAGCGCGGTGAGCGAGCCCGTCTGGCCTTTCACGCGCCCGTCCGTGATCTTCTCCACGTACTCGGCGTTTACCCGCGAGGCCCGCTCGAGCAGGCGCGAGTGCAGGTAGAAAACATCGCCAGGGTACGCCTCCCGGCCCGGCGGGCGGCGCAGCAGCAGGGAGATCTGGCGGTAGGCCCAGGCCTGCTTGGTGAGATCGTCGTAGATGATGAGCGCATCCTCGCCCTCGTCCCGGAAGAACTCGCCCATG
>JAPOON010000688.1 GCA_026713405.1 Gammaproteobacteria bacterium | reverse complement strand
GGAATGCGAGCAGCAGGTCCCAGTCTCCGATACTGCTGTTCGCGAGCCATGCGCCCATGAACACGAACAGCACGATCACCGGCACCAGGAGATGGCCGCTGAAGAACGTCACCCTGGCGATGTAACGGGCGAGCAGCATCAGTATCAGCGCGCCGGCGACGTTGGCGATCGCCAGCATCCATACCAGTGAGAAGGTGAAATCGAGCCGGGTCGTCAGCATATCAGGCCCCGGCGTCATCCCCTGGATCATCAGCGCGCTCATCAGGATAGCCATCGCCGCGCTGCCCGGTATGCCGAAAGCGATGGTGGGAATCAGCGCACCGCCTTTCATCGCGTTGTTGGCGGTTTCCGGCGCGATCACGCCCCGCACGTCGCCTTTTCCGAATCTCTCGTTGTTCTTCGAACTCTGGACCGCGTGGCCGTAGGCGACCCAGTCGACGATGGAGCCGCCGAGGCCGGGCAGCATGCCCACGTAGGCGCCGATCGCCGTCGAGCGCAGCACCAGCCACCAGTTGCGGAACGCATCGGCGATGCCGGTCGCAATGCCGCTCGAGACCCGCTCCCTGGGCACACTGGAGAGCGTGCCGCCCCGGGCCGCCAGGTCGATCAGTTCGGGCAGCGCAAACAGCCCCAGCACGACGGGAATCAGGGGCAGCCCTTCCAGCAGGTAGGTTGCGCCCAGCCAGTACCGGGGCAGGGCGCCGTTCTCGCTGTAGCCGACATAAGAAAGCCCCAGGCCGACCAGGGCGGCAATGAGACCGAGGAGAACCGAGTTGCCCGAGAGCGAGCCCACCATGGCCAGGGCGAGCAGGCTCAGCATGAAAAACTCCGCCTGGGTGAAAGAAAGGATGAGCGGCTGGACGAGCGGTATCGACAGGCCCAGCACCACGGCGCCCAGCAACCCGCCGATGGCCGAAACCGTGAAAGCCGCTCCGAAGGCGCGCGAGGCCTCGCCCTTCACCGCCATCGGGTACCCGTCGAGAATCGTTGCCTGGGATGCCGCGGTGCCGGGTATGCCCAGCAGCACCGAGGCGATGGTGTCGCTGGTGGTGGTCACCGCGAATGCGCCGAGCAGGAAGGCGAGCGCCGGGGCGGGCTCCATGGCAAAGGTGAAGGGCACCAGGATGGCCATTCCCACCAGCCCCGAAAGCCCGGGTACGGCCCCGAACCAGAGCCCGAGCAGCACGCCCAGAAAGAGGTAGCCGATCGCCGGCCAGGCGGCGACCGCTGCCAGCCCGTTCAGTACCGCTTCGAACACGGCAACCTCTGCAACCGGCCTTTATGGAGCCCGGCGGTGGATCGCCGCGGCATTAGGTGAATCGCGCATGGGCTACCGCGTGCCGATGAATTCCCGGATGAAGGCGACGGTTTCGGGAGCGGTGTTGCGTACCGCCACTACGCGAGCCTGCACCGCGGCTCCCTCGAGCAGGTGAGGCGGCGCCTTGGCAACCCCGGCGTAGTCCGTGAGGAAATCATCGTCCCGGGAAAGCGCTTCCCAGGCGGTGCGCAACGCCACGACCGCTTCGTCGGGCGTTTCCGCGGGAACGAAAGAGGCGCGCTGCATGGCAACCGAATAGTTGTTGATCAACTGGAACGCATCATAAAGCCTGCCCGCGGGCTTTTTGCCCTTCAGCCTCTCGTAGACATCGTTGAAGGTTGGAATTTCCCCCAGCCGGGCATCCCGAACCTGCGCGCCGTCGGGCAGGGTCGCCGGCATGTACCACAGGGCGACTGCAAGGCCCGGCCTGATCAGATTGGGTACGACGCTCTGGTAGAAGACGGGCGTGGTACCGCAGGAGTATTGGACCTCGTCCTGCATGATGCCGGCGATGACGTTGGCGAAGCCCCGATAGCCGGTCACATATCTGTATTTTGCGCCGAGGAGGTCGAGCGTCATGCGCAATCTGAGGTCGAGGGAGGTGGTGGGCCGCACGCCGGCCACCCTGAATTCATCGAGTTCGAGCAGGTCGTCCGCGCTGCCGATGCCACTCCCGGCATCCTTGCGGATGAAGCACACCAGCGGCTGGCCGATACCGCCCAGCCAGACGAATTCCGACAGGTCGACGCGAAGACCGGAATCCTGCAGCAGTTGCTGGGTCAGCGGGATGCCGAAAAACGCCACCGTCAGCCCGTCGGGCCTGGCGACCTCACCCATGAAATTCGTGGCGGCGATGCCGCCGGCGCCCGGCATGTTTTTCACCATGACATCGGGGTTGCCGGGGATGTGCCTGCCGAGATGCCGCGCCACCAGGCGCCCTTCGATGTCAGTCGGTCCACCCGCCGTGTAGTTGATCAGAACGGTAATGCGCTTGCCCTGGTAGAACTGCGCTTCCGCTGCCCCGACATAACCCGTCAGGGCAGTCACCAGGCATGCGATAACCGCGCCCCGAAGTCTTTTCATCGTTCCACCCTGCGAACCGTTCCTGTTCGATCTCCGCAGGCGCGAGACGACGGCCACACGAGCATCGGACGGCCCATCGTCGGAAGTGCCCGTTCCCGCGTCAAGCTCCGCGTTGATTCCATTGCCCGTTCAAGTGCAACTTGCCATCGAATGAGGTGTACGATTTGCTGAGTGACAATCGGCAACGCGGCCGGAGTTCCACGGCCGGGGCGCCGGCCGTCGAAACTTCGGCAGCCGATCAACGACTCGATCAGGACTACTCAGGAGGAGGGGGAACATGGACAACACGCTGTTCACGAACGTCAACATACTGGACGGCAACGCACAGGGGCCGGTTGCGGGCGAAGTTCGCGTAACCGACGGCCGAATTCGGGAGGTCGCCACCAACGGCGGGGCGCTGTCCCGGGATGGCATGCGGGTGATCGACGGCGGGGGCATGACGCTGATGTCGGGCCTGTGCGACGCCCACACGCACTTCACCTGGAACAGCGGCGGCAGCCTCGACGCCCTGGGTACCATGCCGGTGGAGGACCACACCATCGTGGCCGTGCAGTCTGCGCGCATCGTGCTGGATTCCGGCTACACGATGTGCGCCGGCGCCGCCGCGGCCAAGGAGCGTATCGACATCGCCTGCCGCGACGCCATCAACGCCGGCATGATTCCCGGCCCCCGCTACCTGGCGAGCGGCCAGGAGCTGGCCACGCCCGCGGGCGTCCTGGTCGACGGCATCAGCCGCATCGTCTCGGGCACCGAGGAGATCACCCGCGCCGTCCGCGAGATGTGCGGCATGGGTGTGGAGATCGTCAAGCTGATTCTCTCCGGCGAGTCCATTACCGAGCGCGTCTGGGCCAAGGACACCTACATGACCGACCAGGAAGTGCGGGCGGCGGTCGTGGAAGCCCACCGGGTGGGCAGGCGGGTGGCCGCCCATGCCCGCAGCACGGAATCGATCAAGCAGTGCCTCAACCAGGGCGTGGACATCATCTACCACGCCAGCTACATCGACGGCGAGGCGGCAGACCTCTTCGAGGCGCGCCGCGATGACGTGTTCGTTGCGCCGGGGCTGCACTGGCTTTGGGCCACCCTGTACGAGGCGGCCGACTTCGGCTACCCGCAGGAGGCGGCCGAGGCCGTTGGCTACAAGGACGAACTCGATCACTCGATCGTCGGGC
>JAPOON010000687.1 GCA_026713405.1 Gammaproteobacteria bacterium | reverse complement strand
TGGGTCATGGTGATGCGAAGGTGCCCGCCTTCGTTCTGATTCGACTTGCTCATCCCGGGATTCGTGGGGGCCCACTCCAGATGCAGGATGATGGGCCTGTCGGGATCATCCGGCTGCCGGTAACGCCCGACACTCGTGGGAAAATCCACGAACGCCATGGAATGCATGCAACCCGGGCTGTAAGCGCCGCCGAATCGCTGCGCCTTCACGGCATGCCAGTTCCTCAGCACCACGTTGCTGTACACGAGCGGGGACTTGATCATCCGGTACATGGCCCGGCGCTGCGTTTCGGGAAGCGTGGGGCACAGGTGCGGAATCATCATGTTGTAACAGGCCAGCACGACGTGTTCGGCCCGCGCGCGGTAGGCCTGCCCGTTGGTGAAATAGGTCACCAATGCCTGCCCGGAGCGCTCCGGCACGTCATCGTGCACCACATTGATGGCGGTGCTGTTGAGTCTAATCTTCAGCGGCTGGCCCGGCCGATCGAGCCGGGAGTAGTCCAATCGCGCCGTCACAAGGTCATCGACGCCGGCCGCGTCGACCACCGAAGGGATCAGCCGGGCGGCCAGGAGCCTCGCCACGGTAGCGATGCCATCGGGAAAATGACGCACGAACGATTCCACCGGGCGCGACTGCAATACTGCCGTAGGCACCGGGAGCCCGTATCCCGAACCGTAGCGCACGGGCTGCGCATCGAATCCGACGGTTTCGAACGCCTCGGGCATCGGGATGATCACGCCCAGCGCCTCGGGATGGCTTACGCCCAGGTGGTCCCTGGCGAACTCCAGGTAGCTCATGCGATTGAGTTCATCGGCGCCGAGCCCGGCGGCACGGCGATCCGCCTCCGTCTGGCTCATGCCGTACAGTCCCGCCAGTTGGGCGCGGGCTTCGGGCGCCAAGGGAAAGGACTCCACCGCACGCGCCGGTGCAACGCCGGGGTCGGTAAAGCCCACCGGACCGTGCCCCCAGGGCGTGGACAGGGGCACGTAACGGTTCTCGCCATAGGTGGCTTCGTCGAAGAAAAAACCGAACGTCAGCCCGTGGCGAGCGTAGAAGCCGCTGTCGTAGTAGTCCGGGAAGCGCTCGGACTCCATGCCCAGCTCGGCCAACAATTGCCGGGTTTCAGGGCTCCATCCGGCAGGATCGGCAAACGCCTGGCTGCCGGCATGACCGATGAGCGTCTCTCCGTCCAGACTGAATTCGTTGCGCCTGGCGTGTCCGCCGAAGTCGTCGTGGTTGTCGAGGATCAGGATCCGCGCTCCGGGACGCTGCCGGAGGTAAAAGTGCGCGGCCGAGAGCCCGCTGATTCCGCCGCCTACGACCACCAGGTCGTAGGGATCTTCAGGTTCCAGTACCGGTCCCCAGTCGCGCCGGTTTTCCAGTGCCAGGTCGTGGGCCGCCTCCAGTGAACCCCGGTGGCTGCCTCTGAGGCCGGTGAGTGCCGGCGGATAGTAGTCTGTGTCGAGCGGCGCCACGGGTTGATCGGCTGCCAGCAGCGACGATGAGCGACCCAGCCCTGCGAGTGCCGACGCGACGCCGAGTCCGTGCAGCAGGTCTCGCCGCGGGATGCGGCGGTCGAGGCCCAGATCGCGTGAAAATTTATTCATCGTCGCAGGCCTGACTGCCCGTTATTCCCATGGCGCACCGATGTGGCTTCAATGGGAGGGAATATAGATTGTCGGATCGCTCCGGCGCGAGCGCTCGACAATTCATCACTTTGCCAACGTGAATGCCAACGCCGCCGCCCGTCCTGTCACGTGGACGCAATTGCGAGCCGACTCTCTTGAGAGCCCTGAACGGCGGCAATTGGCTATCATCGGCCCATGTTCGGGTTGTTCAAGCACTGGCGACGGCGGCGAATCCTGGCGCGGCGCGCGATTTCCGACACGCTCTGGCAGCAGACCATCGCCGATATTCCGGTGCTGTCGAGGCTCGGTGGGGCGGAGCTTCAGCGGCTTCGCGCCCTGACATTGCTGTTTCTCCACGAGAAAAGCCTGGAACCGGCCGGCGGACTGGAGCTCGACGACGGGATGCGCCTGCGCATCGCCGTGCTGGCGTGCCGGCCCGTACTCGGTCTCGGCCTCGATTGCTACGACAACTTCCACTCGGTGATCGTCTACCCGGAGGAATTCCTGGTCCGGAACCGCGAGAGCGTCGACGGGGCGGGCGTGGTGCATACCAGCGACGAGATATTGAGCGGAGAGGCATGGGACCAGGGACCCGTGATCCTGGCCTGGCAGGATGTCGAGGCGAGC
>JAPOON010000686.1 GCA_026713405.1 Gammaproteobacteria bacterium | reverse complement strand
CAGCCGTGCGTCTGGCAAAGTTGGTGCACGATGGCGAGGCCCAATCCGCTGCCCCCCGTGGCGGCGCTGCGCGAACTGTCCAGCCGGAAGAAGGGCTGAAACACTGCCTCCCGGTGTTCCGGCGGAATGCCCGGGCCGGAATCGAGCACGTGAATCTCCCGCCCGCGCACCTGCACCCGCACGTCCTTGCCGTGCTGCCGGGCATTGGTGAGCAGGTTGGTCAACACCCGGCGCAGGGCGCCCGGCGCCAGTCGCACCGGTTCTGCCGGACAATCGCGGCACTCCAGCGGCATGGGCGTGGCGTAACTGGCCAGAACCGATTCCACAAAGGGTTGCAGGTCGACTTCCTGTTCCGCCTCGTGGGTGCCGCTCGAGAGCTTCAGCGCATCGGTGATCAGTTCGTCCATCGACTCCAGGTTGTGCTCGAATCGCTCGATCAGGCCCGGTTCCACATCGTCGGGCAGCAGTTCCACCGCGAGCCGCATGCGGGTCAGGGGGGTCTTCAGGTCGTGCGAGATTCCCGCCAGCAGCGTGGTCCGGTTCGACAGAAGCGCCGATATTTCCCGTGCCATGGTGTTGAAATTGCGGGCCAGCACCACCAGTTCCCGGGGCCCTTCCTCGGGCAAGGGGTCGAAGTTCAGGCCGCCCCGGAACGTCTCGGCCCGCTGCGCGGCCTGCACCAGCGGGCGCGTGATGCGCAATGCGATGAACAGCGACGTAATGAACACCACCGCCGCGCCGGCGCCGGCGATCACAATCGCCATGAAAGTGGTCTGCACGCCCCGGCGGGTGGGCGAGAAACCGATCTGTATTTCGTAACCGGCGATGGGCAGGGTTGCCCAGGTCAGCTCCTCCGAGCGCGACATTTCCACCGGCCCGCCGAAGCGCTCGCTGAGCTTCTCTTCCAACAGGGCCAGGAACGGCGAAACGCCGTACTCCACCGGGGCGTATTGCTCCGGCACCGCGCTGATGATGAGGTCGTGGCTCTCGGCAAGCTCCAGTTCGAAGTACGGCCGCGCTTCCGGAGGAAGCTCCACCCAGGTCTGCGCGGAGAGCACCAGCAGGGCGGCCTCGTCGTCCGCGGACTGCTCGGCGATGGGTTGCACGACGTAGTATTGCACCGCGGCCACCGCGATCGCGACGATGACCAGCGTACTGACACCCAGGGTCAGTATGGTTCGGAACAGCAACGAGTTGGCCCAGAGATTGCGGAGCCGTCTCGCGATCGCCGCGGCACTGAATTGCAGCTTTTCCCCGGCCATCGGCGCCTCAGCCGTCCGGACAGAACATGTAGCCCTTGCCCCAGATGGTCTTGATGTAGACCGGTTCCGCCGGATCGGGCTCGATCTTGCTGCGCAGCCTGGTCACGCGCACATCGATGCTGCGGTCGAACGGAGACCGCTCCGCGCCGGTCAGGAGATCCAGAATGCGGTCACGGTCAAGGACCTTGTTGGGATGTGCCGTCAGTACGCACAGCAGGTCGAATTCCCCCGACGTCAACGGTACCGGCACGCCCTCCCGGGTCAGCCGATAGGCGGCCTGATCCAGTTCGAACGGGCCGAAGAGAGTCCCGCTGTCCTCGCCCCCTTCCTGGGGACGGTCGATGCGGCGCAGCACCGCCCGGATGCGGGCGAGCAGCTCCCTCGGATTGAACGGCTTGCCGAGGTAATCGTCGGCGCCCACCTCCAGGCCGACGATCCGGTCGACGTCCTCACCCTGGGCAGAGACGATGATGATGGGGATGTCCCGTTCGCCCTTCAGGCGCCGGGCAATCGATAGCCCATGCTCACCGGGCAGCATGAGGTCGAGTACGATCAGGTCGGGCTGTCGGTCGGCGAGATAATCGTCCATCGCCGCGCCGCCATCGACACAGTCGACTTCGAATCCCTGCCTGGAGAGGTATGCCTGGGTGAGTTCCCGAATCTCGGGGTCGTCATCGACGACCAGGAGCCTCGCGCCTTCGGCTTCCATTGGCCGTTACTTGTCCGGGTCGGCCACCCTGAGTACCGGCCGGTCGGGCGCTTTTTCTTCGGGCGCGGCATCGTCCTGACCGGCGCGCTGCTCGAAGCCGACCCCGAATTCCTGGCTGCCCGGCTTCTTGACCGAGCGAACCTCCACGCGCAACGTCGCCCTCGCTCCGTTCGGATGGCGCACCACGGTACCGTAACGGCGCCTGACGTTGACCTGCAGAACGCCTTCGGCGGTGCCGTTGCGCTTCATCCGCAGCTTGACTTCCGAGAGCAGCGCGCGGCGCTGCTGTGCATCGAGATCATCCCAGCGGGCGACGATGGCAGTCAGGTCCTCGTCGCTGACCGAGGCGTAGCTGACGCGTGCGGGCTGTGCCCCGGACTCGTCGTTCGCCACGGCGTATACCCCTGCTGCCCAGGGCAACATTGCGACCAGAACCAATACGCGCCAGGCGCGATTCCAGCCCTTCTCAACAACCATTCTACGTGTCGTTTTCAATTCCGCAGAGTAATCGAGCATTTTGCCACGCCGGTGTTACTTCCTGATTTCCCGCACGTTTCAATGTGTATCCCAACACATGCCTCACGCTGCCTCGAAGAGGCACGCCGCACCCTGGCCGCCGCCGATGCACATGGTGACGACGCCGTATTTCTTGTTGCGGCGCTTCAGTTCCCGCAGGATCAGCCCGGTCATTCGCGAGCCGGTCATGCCGAACGGATGGCCGATACTGATGCTGCCGCCGTTGACGTTGTAAATCTCGTTGTCGAGCCCGAGCGCATCCCGGCAATAGACGCACTGGGAAGCGAACGCCTCGTTCAGTTCCCACAGATCGATATCGTCCTGCTCGAGGCCGGCGTTCTGCAACAGGCGGGGCACGGCGAATACCGGCCCGATGCCCATTTCGTCCGGCTCGCAGGCAGCCACCGTGAAGCCCCGGTATATGCCCATGGGTTCCACACCCAGCTGACCCGCGCGCTCGGCGCTCATCAACAGCGTCATGGAAGCCCCGTCGGAGAGCTGGGAGGCATTGCCGGCAGTGACGGTGCCGTCTTCCTCGAACGCCGGCGGCAAACCGGCCAGCCCTTCCAGCGTGGTGGTGGGACGATTGCACTCGTCCCGCTCGACAACCACGTCCACCTTGCTCTGCTCGCCGGTCTGCTTGTCCACCTTGAGCATGGTGGCGCTCATGGGAGCGATCTCTTCGTCGACCCATCCGGCCTCCTGGGCCCTGGCGTAGCGCTGTTGGCTCTGCAGTGCGTATTCGTCCTGCACCTCGCGGGTCACCTGGTAGCGGCGGGCGACCACCTCGGCCGTGTTGCCCATGGCCATGAAGATGTCGGGCTTTTCTTCCAGCAGAATCTTGTTCAGTTCCGACTTGCCGGCATCCTGGCGGGTGCGCATGGAGATGGAATCAACGCCCCCGGCAATGGCCACCTGGGTCTGCCCGGAGGCGATCTGGTTGGCTGCAAAGGCAATCGACTGCAGCCCGGAGGAGCAGAACCGGTTGATGGTCGAGCCGGCCACAGAGATCGGCAGCTTCGAAAGAACCACCGCAAGCCGCGCAAGGTTGCCGTCCTGTTCGCCGACGTGATTGGCGGCGCCGACGATCACGTCTTCCACTTCGTCCGGCGAAACGTCCGGATTCCGGTCGATCAGCGCATCGATGCAATGCGCCAGCATGTCATCCGACCGGGTGAGATTGAAACTTCCGCGAAACGACTTTGCCAAGCCGGTCCGCACGTTGTCGACTACGACCACGTCCCGCATGTATTTTTCCTTTCAAGTGTTCGGCGAATTCCCCGAAAACGCCGTGGCCCGATACAATCCGGCCAACGCGGCATGCTATCAAAAAACCCCGCCGGGGTCTTTCTGGGGCGCCCCGCAAGCCCGGGACCGGCTCGCCGCAAACCATGTCTCGACGGGGGGCGCAAATGACAAGTACCATTTCCGGCCCGCGTACCGCTCTGAAACTGGAATAACGAACGCGCATGCAAGGCCCGACATCAAACATCTACTTTTCGCAACGGCT
>JAPOON010000685.1 GCA_026713405.1 Gammaproteobacteria bacterium | reverse complement strand
GGACTTTTGCCACGGGCTGCTAGTCGGCGCCTGGAAAGTCCCCCACCGTTGCCCGTCGGTTGCCGCACTGCGGGTTTGACGATGACCTGACCGGGCCTTGCCTTCAAATCGCCCGTTGCGGGTAAGGCCGCTTACGCGTTCAGCGCCATCTCCGCCGCCCGCTGCAGGTTGCGCTCGAGTTGCTCGAAGCCCGGCTCGTACTGCACCGGTACCTGCACCGCCTCCCCCTGGTAGTGCTGCTGGGCCGCAGCGCGCAGGGTCCAGTTCGGGTCCAGAAGGTGCGGGCGGGCCAGGCAGCATAGATCCGCCCGCCGCGCCGCCAGAATGCTGTTGACGTGATCCACCTCGAAGATGTTGCCCACCGCCATGGTCGGAACCCCCACATCGTTGCGGATGCGGTCGGCGAACGGGGTCTGGAACATGCGGCCGTACACCGGCTCCGCGTCCGGGCTGGTCTGTCCCGCGGAAACATCAATGATGTCCACCCCCGCGTCCTTTAGCGCCCTGGCGATTTCTACCGCCTCTTCTGGGGTAACCCCCAGGTCCCCCACCCAATCGTTTGACGAAATCCGTACGGAGACCGGCTTGCGCTCCGGCCAGACTTCCCGAACCGCGGCAAAGACCTCCAGCGGAAACCGCATGCGGTTTTCCAGCGAGCCGCCATAGCGGTCCGCGCGCCGGTTCAACAGGGGCGTGATGAAGGCCGACATCAGGTACCCGTGCGCATAGTGCAGTTCCAGCATGTCGAAGCCGGCCCGGGCGCCCCGCCGGGCTGCCTCCACGTAATCGTCGCGCACCTGGTCCATGTCGGCCCGGGTCATCTGCCGCGGCACCTGGTTGATGGGGGAATAGGGTGTCGCCGAAGCGCTGATCAGGGGCCAGTTGCCGCTCGGCAGCGGTTCGTCCATGCCTTCCCAGCCCAACCCGGTGGAGCCCTTCGGCCCGGCGTGGCCGAGCTGCAGGCAGATTTTCGCCTGGCTATGCCCGTGCACGAACTCCACGATCCGGCGCCAGGCCGCTTCCTGCTCATCGTTCCAGATCCCCGCGCAGCCGGGCGTGATGCGCGCATCGGGGCCGATGTCCGTCATCTCCGTATAGATCAGCCCCGCGCCGCCCTTGGCCAGGGCCCCGTAGTGCACAAGGTGCCAGTCGTCGGGCACGCCCTCGGCAGCGCTGTACATCGACATCGGCGATACCACCACGCGATTGACCAGCTCCATGTCGCGCAGCCGGTACGGCGTGAACATCGGCGCGACGGGACGATCGCAATTCACGCCCGCACCCCGCTGGAATTCCAATTCCACGCTCTCCAGCCAGGCCTTGTCGCGCAGCCGCAGGTTCTCGTGGCTGACGCGCTGACTGCGGGTCAGCAGCGCGTAGGTGAACGGCTTCAGGTCATAGTCCAGGTAGCGGTGCGGCTCCTCGAACCAGCACATGGAGTTGCGCGCCGCGCTCTGCAGCCTGAGCACTTCCAGATGGCGGTCTTCCTGATAGTCATGCAGGGCCTGGCCCAGGGGTTTGCCGGCATGCAGGTGTTCCGCCAGGCTGATCGCATCCTCCATGCCCAGCTTGGTGCCGGAGCCAATCGAAAAGTGAACGGTGTGGGCCGCATCGCCAATGAGGACGATGTTGTCCTTGATCCACCGGTTGCACAGCACGCCCGGAAAGTTGATCCAGGCAGAGCCCCGGATGTGGGCGGAATTGGTCAGCAGGGCGTGGCCGCCCAGGTGTTTTGCGAAAATCCGGCGGCAGGTCTCGGCGCTCTCTTCATGGCTCATGGTTTCGAAACCCCAGCGGTCGTAGACCTCCGGGGTGCATTCGACGACGAACGTGGAGGTGCGCTGATCGAACTGGTAAGCGTGCGCCCAGATCCAGCCGTGCTCCGTCCGCTCGAAGAAGAAACCGAAGGCATCGTCGAAGCGCTGCTGGGTGCCGAGCCAGACGAACTTGTTGGGCCTGAGATCGATCTCGCATTGGAAGTCTTCACGGTAAAGCTCGCGCACCCGGGAGTTCAGGCCGTCGGCGGCGATGATCAGGTCGGCGTCCGGAAAGCGCGTCTGCAGCTGCCCGGCGTCGATTTCAGTGGAGAAGTGTTGTTCGACG
>JAPOON010000684.1 GCA_026713405.1 Gammaproteobacteria bacterium | reverse complement strand
TTTTGCCACGGGCTGCCAGGCCTGCGATTCCGGAAACGCCAGGCGACAGCGTTTGCAAGCAGGGTGTTGTCGACGATCTGTCGAGGGGACTCGTCATTTCAAACATTGTCGAGCCTGTTTGACACCAGAAGATCCGCCCAATTGAGTCGACACCACCAAACCGCCTTTACTATCACGCCGTGATCGGCACATGCCACCTCATGATGGACCGTTCGATCCTGGACATGGCCGCGGTCAGCCCGGTGGTGATGATGACCAGCACGATCAGGGTGGCGAAGACGCCGTTCGGGTCGAAGGTGTTGGAGTAGTAGCTCACCAGGGTGCCGAGGCCCTTGCCGCCCGCGATCAGTTCCGCGGTGATCACGCCGAGCACGGTGTAGATCATGCCCAGGCGCAGGCCTGCGAATATGGCCGGCAACGCGCTCGGCACGATGATTTCCACGAACACCTTCCATCCCGGAATGCCCAGGCTGCGGGCCAGCCGCAGGTGATCTGGGTCCGTCGATTTGGCCCCAGCCATGGTGTAGGAGAGCAGCACGAAATACATGATGGAGACGCCGGAGGCCACTTTCTGTTCCAGCCCGATGCCGAACCACAGGATGAACAGCGGAATCAGCGCCACCCGCGGCAGGGCGTTCAGGGCATCGATAATGGGCGAGGCAAGCCGCTCGACCACCGGCGCCACGGTCATCAGCAGAGCGGTCGCAAGCGCCAGCACGGCGCCAAGCACGAAGGCGATGAACACCGCCTCCAGGGTGATCAGGGCCGCTGTCGGGAAGGTGCCGTCAGTGAGCAGTTCGACAAAATCCACGAGAAAGACGGAGGGCTGGCCGATCAGGCCCCGGGGCAGTGCACCGCTTAACGCCGTCAACTCCCAGGCCGCTGCCCAGAGGACGATCAGGAGCAGCCGCCCGGCCGCCACCGCAATGCGTTCATTCATCTTCGGTCTCCATCAAAGTCGGGGGCCGGGGACAAATGACCCCATTTATCCAGGCGATTACGCCCACTCTCCCTCCAGTTGCTCAAGCAGGTTCCGGACATCTCCGCGTGTCGGTGCGGGGGACAACTTTTCCACCGCGCTCAGGTACGCCCGTTCCTGCGCGATCCTCCGGCCGTTAGGGGGAAACTTCCGGCACCAGTCCGCAATGATCGCAAAGGCTTCTTCCCAGTCGGCCTGCCATTGCGACCGGCCCGGGCCGAATTCGACCTCCACCGGATGAATGGGGTCAGGTTCAGTTTGCTGCGCAGTTTGAATCTGACCCCTTTTGTCCGCGCGCAGCGCAGCCGTTGCCTTGCGGTCAATCGCGCCGTCATCGGTGAGGACCACCCCATACTGCTCCCTGCCGCGCTCCGGCGAGACCAGGCCGTCGAGGATGTCGCCGTGCACCTGTTCGGGGTCCCGCTCCAGGGGGCTCCCGTAGCCACCGCCCCCGCCGCCGCCGACGATCAGCAGGTCGCCCCGCTGTGGTTGATAGACCGACTGCTTGCCGACATCGAGCTCCGTCCCGTCCGCCTGAAGAACCCGGCTGAAGCTCGGCACCGCCGCCTTGCCCCCGTCGACACCCCAGGCGGAAAACAGGTAGCGGTCCTTGCCGCGGACGACCACGGTGGCCCGGTCATCGGTCACCTCGAATGCGTATTCAACGCCGAATCCACCCCGATACCTGCCCGCGCCTTCCGAATCGGTCAGCAGCGTGTAGCGGTGCGCCAGTACGGGCGCCTCCGCTTCGAGCACTTCCACCGGAATGTTGCGCAGGGCCGAGGTGGGATAGTCGGCCCCCGACAAGCCGTCGAGGCCGAGCCCGCCGCCGGCTCCGCCCGCTACGGCGTTGGCGGCCACTACCCGGGTCTTGCCGGCGAAATCCGCCGTGGACACGGAGATGATCGCGAGTTGCCCCGCCCCGCCTGCCGGAATCCGCCCCGGAATGGCAGCGGCCAGGGCGCCGAGCGTCATGTCGTGGACTCGCAGGGTGGTCAGTACGCGCATCCCGCAGGCCGCCGGAAAGGAGGCGTTGACGAATGAGTGTTTGGGAAGCACCAGGTCGATGCAGCGCAGGATGCCGGCATTGAATATCGGGGCTTCGCTGAGCGTTACCACCAGGTTCATGATCGCCACCGACAGCATCGGGTGGTGCTTCTGGTCGCCCGCGGGCATGTTGATCGCCGAGGCCACCTGGGGGTCGGAACCGGTAAAGTCCAGCTCCACGCTGCCGTCCCCCCGGGACGTCAACCTGAGCATTGCCCGAATCGGCACCGCACTCACATAGCTGTCTTCCAGGTACTCGACGAACTCGTATGAGCCTGCCGGTATTTCCTTCAGTACCGCCCGGGTCAGCGCCTCGGACCGGTCCAGCATCCGGTACATGCCGCCCCGCACGGTTTCCCTGTCGTAACGGGCGATCAGTTGCCGCAGGCGTTCCTCCCCCCGGTTCAGGCCCGATATCGCCGCGCCCAGGTCGCCCCAGTTCATCTCCGGGCTGCGGCAGTTGCTGGTAATCACGTCCACCATGTCCTGGTTGAGAACCCCGGCCTTGTACAGCTTGGTGGACTTGATGCGCAGGCCTTCCTGGAAGACCTCCCGGTTGGTGCCGTCGATGCTGCCCGGCACCTTGCCGCCGATGTCGCTGCAATGGATGAATGCCCAGACGAAGCACAGTATTTCGCCGTCGACGAACAGGGGCTTCAGAAAAAAGACATCGTTCAGGTGGGTGACCATGCCGGCGGTGGTATACGGGTCGTTCGTGATGGCGACGTCGCCGGGTGCCCAGTCCGTGAACGCCTCGATACCCGGCGCCATGGGGGTGCCGATCAGGGCGTTGACGCCGGTGGAGTCGTTGACCGCGAACTGTTCGCCCTCCGGGGTCACCAGGGCGGTGCCGAAGTCCATGGTTTCCTTGACGAAGGTGGTGTGGGCCGAGCGCTGGATGATCCAGCCCATCTCGTTGACGATGGAGCGGAACAGGTTGGCGAAGATCTCCGTTTCGATCGCCGCCGCCGTCGCCCGTTGTGCCTTGCTGGTCATCGAGACCCCTCCCTCGTGGGTATCAAGCCGTCTCCGCCGTCCGGAATCAAGCCGCCTGCCGGGTGAGAATCATGGCGCCGTTGTCCGCGAGCGTCAGGGTCCAGCCGTCCGGCACCAGGGTGGTCGTATCCATCTGCTCGATAACGGCCGGTCCGGCAATCCGGCTGTCACGGCCGATTTCCTCGCGATTGAAAATCCGGGCTTGCACCTGGTTGCCCCGCAGCCGGATATTGCGGAGAGACGGCTCGCCGCCGACTTCCGCGCCCGTCACCGAAGCCGGGGACGGGCTCGGCAGGCTGCCGGCCCGGTGGGCGCGCAACTCCTGCCGCCACGCCCGCGCGCCGTCGCGGCGCTGGGCCGCAGGC
>JAPOON010000683.1 GCA_026713405.1 Gammaproteobacteria bacterium | reverse complement strand
GCACCGTGTGCGCGGTCGGCACGCTCGGCATTCTCATCCCACCCAGCATCATGCTGGTACTCATGGCCGACCGCATGGCCATGAGCGTCGGCGATCTGTTTCTGGGCGCCGTCTTCCCCGGAATCATGCTCGGCGGCCTCTATGTCGGGTACCTGCTGGTCTACGCCTGGCTGCGCCCCGAGGCAGCACCCGCGGGCGAGCGCGAAACCGTGGACTGGAAAGCCATCCGCGCGCTGTTCGTGGCGATCCTGCCGCCGGCACTCCTGATCCTGGCGGTGCTGGGCAGCATCTTCTTCGGGTTGGCGACACCCACGGAAGCGGCCGGCGTGGGCGCCGCGGCGGCCCTCTTGCTGGCGTTCGTGAAACGCCAACTCGACCGCGGCGTCATGAAGACCGTGCTGATCGAGACCACCCGCACCACCGCCTTCATATTCGGCGTGCTGCTCGGCGCCACGGCGTTCGCCCTGGTGCTGCGCGGCCTGGGCGGCGACGAACTGATCGAGCGGGCCCTGCTGACCCTGCCGTTCGAGCCGGCGGGCATCGTCATCGCCATACTGTTCGCGACCTTCCTGCTCGGCTTCTTTCTCGACTGGATCGAGCTGACCCTGATCATCCTGCCCCTGGTCTCGCCGGTGGTCGTCAGTCTCGGCTTCGACCCGGTGTGGTTCACGGTGCTGTTCGCCGTCTGCCTGCAGACCAGCTTCCTGACCCCGCCGGTGGGGTTCTCCATCTTCTACCTCAAGGGCGTGGCGCCCGCGGAGATCGACGTGCGCACCATCTACCGGGGCGTGATTCCGTTCATCGTGCTGCAGTTGATCGGGCTAATCATCATCTTCAACTGGCAGGACCTCGTCACCTGGCTGCCAGCGCAGGCCTACAGCTGAGGGAGTCATCTTGCGACGCAACGAATCGATGCGCCCCGGCGCAATGGGCACCAACGGGGCTACGTCCCAGCCCGACGGGACAACAGTGACCGGGAGGGATCTTGACTCATCCGACAACCTTATCCGCGAACAAGAGGTCTAAAGTCGAGTCCCCCGCATCGCCGTCCTCGCGTCCCATGGCGGTTCCATCCTGCAGGCCATCATGGATGCCTGCCGGGCTGGCGAACTGCCCGCCAAAGTGGTGCTGGTCATCGGCAACAACAGCGGTTCGCTGGCGCTGCGGCGCGCCGCGAACGCGGGTCTGGCGTCGCTGCACCTGAGCAGCCGGACGCACCCGGACCCGGATGCCCTCGACCGCGCCATATGCGATGCGCTGGTGGAGGTGCGGGCAGACTGGGTGATGCTGGCGGGCTACATGAAAAAGCTGGGCAACGAAACCCTGGCCGCTTTCCCCCGCCGCATTCTCAACACCCACCCCGCCCTGCTGCCGAAATTCGGCGGCCGGGGATTCTACGGCCGCAAGGTGCACCAGGCGGTAATCGATGCCGGCGAATCCGAATCCGGCGCCACCGTACACCTGGTGGATGCCGACTACGACACCGGCCCCACCGTCTCCCAGGTGCGGGTTCCCGTGCTCCCGGACGATGCCGTTGAGGATCTGGAGCAACGCGTTCAGACCGCGGAGCGGGTACTGGTAGTCGACACCCTCCGCGACCTGGTTTTCGGAAGGATTTCGACCGGGTCGGTCGTGGGGGACGCGTAACGGCCGAACGCAGCTATCGATTGAGGAGGCGCAGGGCTTCCTCGTGAACCCGGGCGTCTCCGGCTGCCACTGCCGTACCTCCCATGCACGGGTCGCCGCCCGACCAGGTCGTTATCACCCCGCCCGCGCCCCGCACGATGGGTATCAGCGCCTGTATGTCATAGGGCTTCAGTGACGCCTCCACAACCAGGTCGAGGCAACCCATCGCCAGCAGCGCGTAGTTGTAGCAGTCGCCTCCGAACCTTGTGAAGCGCACCCGCTCGTCGATCCGGTCGAACGCCTCCCGCTGCTCGCCCGGCGTAAACAGGCGCGGGGTGGTTGCCGCCAGCGCGGCATCCGCCAGCGCGGCACAGGGGCGCACGCGCAATGTGCGTTCCTCGCCACCGCGCCGGTAACCGGCACTTCCGCCGATACCGAAGAAGGTCTCGCCGGTGAACGGTTGGTGCATGACGCCCAGAATCGGCGCCTGCCCGTCGAACAACCCCAGCAGAACGCCCCAGTGCAGTTGGCCGGTCACGAAACCGCGGGTGCCGTCTATGGGGTCGATAACCCAGGTAAGACCATTGCCCTGCTCGTGGCCGAACTCCTCGCCGAACAGCCCGTGCTCCGGGAAGGCGCTCTTTATGCGCTCGCGAATGACCGTCTCCGCGGCGCGGTCGGCTTCGGTCACCGGGTCGAATCCCCGACCGATTTCCACTTCTCCCCCCTTGTTGTCGACTTTCGCCCCCGTCCGGAAAAACGGCAGCGCCGCCGCTCCGGCCTGCTCGGCGGAATCGAGCGCGAGCGCCAGGCAGGCCTTGGACTGCTCGGCTGTGACTTCGACTCTTTCCGAATAGGTCAGCATGGTCCTGCAACCGGGTGAGTGATCCCGGCATTATCGCTCAAGGCGCCCGGTGTCACGAAAGTCTCGACGATCCCCGGCAGGCCGACTACGGGCTCATTTGGCGTTGGAATCGCACTTCAACGTCGGGCTCACCTCGCGTTGGACATCGAGGCTGTGCCTGTTCCCCCAGGCACACCGGCGTTAAGGTGACGATTTTCGCCGCCGGACGGAGCTGCAGGGAAGCGGAACGGAACACGCATGTCACAACGAGACCTGACCAAAGGTTCCGTACCCGTATCGCTGCTCAAGCTCACGGCGCCCATGACCGTGGGCATCACCTCCGCGATTCTCGTGCAGACCCTGGAGATGGGGTTCATCGGGCAGTTGAGCATCGAGCACGTCGCGGCGATGACGTTCACCTTTCCGTTGACCATGGTCCTGTCGAGCATCGCGCTTGGCATCGGCATCGGCGCCTCGTCCATCATCGCCCGGGGTGTCGGCAGCGGCGACTGGGAGGATGTCAGGCGGCTCGGGACGCACAGCATCCTCCTCTCCGGCGGCGTGATGGTGCTGCTGGCAATCGCCGCATGGGCGACCATCGACCCGGTGTTCCTGGCGCTCGGTGCGCCGGCGCGCATGCTGCCGCTCATTCACAGCTACCTCGACATCTATTTTCCCGGCGCGGTGCTGTTCACCGTCACCATGACGGCGGGCAGCATCATGCGCTCGAGCGGCAACGCCAACGTACCTGGCCTGGTGATAACCGTAGGCTCCGCCCTGCACCTCGCCATCGATCCGATCCTGATCTTCGGCTGGTTCGGTTTTCCGAGGCTCGAGCTGGCCGGAGCGGCGTGGGCCATGACGGTCACCCGGCTGCTGACCACGCTCGTGCTGTTTCACTACATCTACCGGAGTGGATTGATCCGCACCACGGCGATCGCCGAACGGTTCATCGAGTCGTGCCGGCGCATCATGCACATCGGCATACCGGCCATGGCCACGCAGTTGATCGGGCCGGTATCGGCCGCGGTCATCACCAGGCTGCTGGCCGGCCACGGTGAGATCGTGGTGGCGGGCTTCGGGGTGGCCTCTCGCATCGAGATCGCGGCGATCATCACCCTGTTCGCACTGTCGAGCAGCATCGGGCCCTTCGTCGGCCAGAACTGGGGCGCCAACCGGATCGACCGGGTGCGCAGCGGTATGAATGCCAGCTACGTCTTCTGCCTGGGTTGGGGCTTGTTGACCGGAGCGGCCCTGTTCCTGTTCCGCGACAGCGTCGCGCCCTGGATCAACGACGATCCGGAGGTGGTCGCCATTGCGGTATTCTATCTTGCGCTGGTTCCCTGGAGCCATGGGCTCTGGGGGGTACTCATGATGGTGTCCGCCTCGTTCAACGCGCTCGGCAAACCGATTCCCTCTACCCTGCTTTCATTTACGCGCATGTTCGTGCTGAACGTTCCCCTGGCGCTTTTATTCAACCAGTTCTGGGGATACCAGGGCATCTTCATTGCCACGGCAGCCGCCAACTGCATCATGGGCATTGCGGGCTACCTCTGGTTTCGCCAGGTCTACTTCGGGCAGCGGCCAGCATTGCCGGCCTGAGTTCCAGCTTCCGGCAATTCCAAATCGGCCGTGCACGGCCCCACGATATCCGGTGCGCCTGCGCAGACAGGCGAACGGCAGCTTCCGCGAGTCCGGCGGGGATCGCCCGGTCAGGGCTGGATTTTTCTGGCGATATCGCCAACCCGAACGGTGCCGGGTTCCACCACCCTGGCATTGATGCCGCGCAGATTCAGTTGCCTGCCGTGCTTCGAATTGACGAACCGGGTCGCATCGGCGCCGAACCGGGCGGAGAATTTCCGGCAACCCGTGTGCGGCAGCGCGGTCACCTCGATAACGGCTTCGCCGAGTTGTACCCGCGTTCCCGGCGGCAGGTTGTCTTTGCCCAGGTCGAGATCGACATACAGTTGATCGCCCGCCAGGGCCCAGCGCTCCCGGCTCTGCGCAACCAGTGCGGCAGCCCTGGCATTCATCATGGTGATCTGCGAATCGCGATGTTCCCCCGGGTCCAGTCCGTACTTGTCGGTGACCCAGTTGTCGCCCACCAGCCCTTCCTCGAGGTCGAGCACGCCCGCATCGAGCATCTCCCGCTCGTCGGCTCGGGGCCGGCGCACGAGCATTTCCACCGGGCCGCCGTCGCCGGGCGAAGCCTGAATGTGGGCAAGGCCTGCATCGAGTTCTGCTCGGGTCAGGTGTTTCATCGGGCGGGGCTCGGAGCGGGTAGACGGACGCGCACTATGGGCCAAGGCGGATGTTGCTTCAACCGGCTGCGAAGCCACTGCGGCGCCGTTCAACGCATCGCTCGCCGGCGACAGCGCCTCTCCCCGCGCCCACAACCGTACGGAATTCCCGCGGGCAGACAATCCGGCGTGCAGGCACCGGTCGCGGGACTCGCATTGTCGAAGCCGATCGGGTATTAGTTGCCGTTCCGTCCCTACCCCAGATAACACCCAATGAGCGAACTCGCCTTTCTGTCCGCAACCGCCATCGCCGCCAGAATCCGTAACCGGGAACTCGGCTGCGAAGAAGTCCTGCGCCATTATCTCGATCGGGTCGACCGCCATAACGGGGCGCTGAATGCACTGGTGGTGGATGTGCGTGAACAGGCCCTCGAGGAAGCCCGGGCCGCGGACCGGGCGGTCGCTGCCGGCGACGATCTCGGCCCGTTGCACGGCGTGCCGATGACCCTCAAGGAGTCCTACAACCTGGCCGGCACGCCGACCACCTGGGGCAACCCCGGCTGGAAAGACAACGTCGCCCGCGAAGACGCGGAGTCGGTCAAGAAGCTCAAGCAGGCGGGGGTCGTCATCTTCGGCAAGACCAACGTCCCGCTCATGCTCGCGGATTTCCAAAGCTACAACGACATCTACGGCACCACCAACAACCCCTACGACCACGCCCGGGGGCCCGGTGGGTCATCAGGGGGTTCGGCGGCAGCACTCGCGGCGGGCCTGACCGGCATCGAGACCGGCTCGGACATCGGCGGTTCCATCCGCAATCCTGCCCACTACTGCGGCGTCTTCGGCCACAAGCCCACCTGGAACCTGCTCTGGATCCGGGGACACTCGCCGCCCGGCGACATGCGCAGCAAGCCCGACATCTCCGTCATCGGCCCCCTCGCGCGCTCCGCGGAAGACCTGGAGACCGCGGTCAGGGCCATGGCCGGCCCGGACGAGATCATGGCGCGCGGCTACCGGCTGGACCTGCCTGCCCTGAACGGGCGCACCCTGAAAGACCTCCGGGTGGCCGTGTGGGCCGACGATGAGGGCGTCCCCGTGAACACTGACGTGCGCGAGCGCGTGGAAAAGGTTGCCGCTGCCTTCCGGGACGGCGGCGCGGCGGTCGATGGGGAAGCCCGGCCGAAGTTCGACCCGGCCAGCGGACACGAGACGTACTCGGTACTGCTGCAGGCAACCATGGCGGCACGCATGCCGGACGCCGAGTACGAGACGCTCCGCGAACACGTCGCCAGGCTCGACCCCAACGACGACAGCGCAGCGGCGCGCGTCTTCCGGGCCCAGGTGGCATCGTTCAAGATGTGGAAACAGAACGACGAACTGCGTTCGCAACTGCGCTGGAGGTGGCACGAATTCTTCAAGGAGTTCGATCTGCTGCTGATGCCGATCATGTCCACGGCCGCTTTCAGGCACGACCATCGGCCCATGGGCCAGCGCACCATTACGGTCAACGGCGCCTCGCAGCCTTATTTCGACCAGGTGTTCTGGGCCGGGCTCGCCAGCGCCAGCTACCTCCCCTCCACCGTCATTCCCACCGGCCTGAACGATGCGGGGCTGCCGATCGGCGTACAGATCGTGGGGCCGGAATACGGCGACCTGGTCACCATCGGTGCGGCGCGGATGTTGGAGGCAGCGGGGTTCCGCTTCACGCCGCCGCCGCAGTACGTCGACTGACGCGCAGCGGAGAGACTGCCCGGCCTGGGCCGGCAGGGTTCACGCAATAGCCAGGCGGGTCAACCGTCGAGTTTCGCTATTTTCCTGGCGATCTTTTCGTTGAGCAGGCGGTCGGCTGCATTCGACGGGGGGATTTCGAGGGCACGCACGTACATTTCGCGAGCCCGTGCGCGGTTCTTGCGCTCGTTCAGCATCACCAGGCCCCGGGCAAATTCGTAAACCACCACCTTGGATTCGGGATCGAGTTCCAGGCCCCGCTCGTAGTGTTTCACGCCGGTCTTGTTCGATGCCCCCAGGGTCGCGCGCGCCATGAAACCGCCTTCCTTGATGCCTTCCACGTGCCAGGCGCCAAGGCTGATGTGGGCTTCGCCCAGGTCCGGATCGATGGAGACCGCTTTCTCGAACGCTTTGCGTATCCGTCCGGCATAGCCCTGGCGGAACGCCTTGATGCTGCCGATGGTCTGCGTGTAGCGCCCCATCGCATGGCCCCAGCGCAGCGCGCTCTCCGCATCGTCCGGATCGAGGCTGACCGCCTTCTCGCCCAGGGCCATGGCACGCTCGTACAAGCCCTGCTTTTCATCGTCGTCGGCGATGTAGTAGCCGTAGGCCACCAGGGACTTGTTCGCCAGCGTATATCCCTGCGCAGTGCCGAGCGCCTCGGCCTGCTCAGCCGCCTCGAGAAAGCGTCCGTTATCGTAGGCCGCCTGCGCGGTTTCGATCGAGCCGGCGGCAGCATTCGCCGGCAAGCAAAGGGCGGCTGCGAAAACCGGTATGAAGAATGCAGACCTGAGCGTCATTTCCATCATTCGGTTGATCGTGCAACGCGGCGAACCCTGCCGTACCGCCAAACCGGTGTCAACAAACCCGGCGCAGGGCGGCCGGAAGGGCCCTGACGGTTGGTTCAACGGGATCACCGCAGCCGAAAGGGCTGAACTAATCGCGAGTCGCGTTGCCGAAGAAAGGTTCGCGCAGTGCCGCATGAGGCAACAGCGCATCGCGAGACCAGGATGCACCCATGGCAACAGAGAGCCCGGATCTAGCCAGCTTTCTTAGTGTCGCCCTGAAGGTGAACGGGGGCGACGTTCTCTCCATGACACCCGACAGGGAGGGCGTGGTCACCCGTACCGGGCGATTCGCGCGCTGGATTTCACACTTCAAACGCAACGAAAACCGGGAACTCTCCCGTCTTTTCGTCGACGCCCTGAGCCAGGAATACGGCGCCGAGTTGACCCGTGAGGTGACGCGAACCCCCCGACTGGCCCGGACCCTTGCACGGGGCAAACCTTTGAGGGCGCGACAGGTCACGCGAGCCGATACGTACGCCAGGGCGTTAAAGGTTGATCGCCACGAACACAACCTCAAACTGGCCCGGCAACTGACGGACACAGGTCAGGGAACCCGGGCTCCATTGCTGAAAACAGCGATCTCCGAAGCCGCCAACAGGGTCTATCCCGGTGATCCAACCGTCGGCTGGATCGTCGACTACAAACACGTTGCCGCGGCTGTCCGGGATGCGGTCGTCCACAAGTCCGGCGGGGAGGGCGCCCGACGCCTGACCCGAGCGCAAGCCATGGATGTCCTGACAGGAGTCGCTGAACGGGAAGTCAAAGCCGCATACCAGGCAAAGGAGGCGTGTGCCATGCAGGCCCTGGACCCCCGGTGCCCGGGATCGATCGCCCATTCAGTGCTGGCAGAGATATTCGCCGGCCAGGATCCTTCGCTGAATTTCGAAGAAAACGGCCTCACGCCCGATGCGGCCCACAGTTGCTACAAGCAATTCGAAACGGCAATTGTGGCTGCGGAGATCGCCGCCGACCAATTCGACGACGAAACGGCGCTGCGCAACCTCGCGGGTGAGAAGCTGACCCGCTTCATGCAGGAACGGGCCGGCGTCTGCGCCAAAGTCGATGAACTCGACTTCCTCGACCAGGGGGAGCGCTCCGCGTTGCGTGCCCAGGTGACCCGCGACGACATTCCTGCCGCATTCGTTCGTCCGCTCGGGCGGGCTTACCGGGAAGTGAAGGACGACCTGCACGCACTGGCAGGGCCCTTGCAGCCCGAGGAGTTGGAACACAGCCTCTCCCGGTTGCGCGCCGCCATCAGCCGCGCATTGGAGTCATCCCGGGCCCAGATCTCCGTCGAAAACCAGGACCGGATGTACCGATCGGTCTGGCGCCTGTTGCTTGCCCCGGGCGGCGAAGCGCAGGCCGGGGCCGTGCTCCACCAGCTCCAGGAGCAGGCGAGCCCGCTGCGAGGCGTCGGGGAAGCCGTGAACTGGTACCGTGAGAGTTTTCCCGGCACCGATGAATGGGACCGGGCATTCAGGAATGTCGGGGAAGAGCTGAACGGCAAGCCCATCTACGAAAACGAATCCAGAAAGACAGCGGTGGAGTACGCGGTGCTGATGCGTACGCTCCAACAGGCGGCGGCCGAACACGCGGGCGTTTCGCTGGATGCCACGCACGTACTCGGGGCAAACGCCAATCCGGATGACCGGACGGTCAATACCGTGCGCAACCTGGGCATCCCGTTTCCCGCGCCGAACAGGTTGGGCTTCCGCAACGATAGCGCTCCGCTTTCACACGGCGCCAGGGCCGAGATGAATGCCGCACTGGATCGCCATGTCGAAACCGCCGGCCGCGAAAGGCACCGGTCGGGTCTGACAAAGGAGTGCATGAGCTTCCTTCGCGCCGGCGACCGTGTACCCCCAGAGAAGAGAGAGCGGGTCAGAGCCCGGTTCATTGTCGACGGCGAGAGGGTGGACGGGAGTGCAAACGCCGTGGCCGAAAGGCTTCGAGAGTTCTGCAAGGACGAAAATGGCCACCTGAACGAGGCGATGTTGACCGGGGTTTCCCTGGTGGCAAACGACGCCCCCTTCCGTTGTTTGTACGCGGGATG
>JAPOON010000682.1 GCA_026713405.1 Gammaproteobacteria bacterium | reverse complement strand
CAATGCTGGAAATGGCGACCCCGCGGCGCCCCTGCCGTATCGCGTGCCGGTCGTGGGTGCGGGTGCAGTAGCCCAGGGACAGGCCCGTGGCGGGGGCCGCCCAGGCGATCTGGCCGCCGGCGCCGTTGTGGCCGAAGGCGTCCGGGGAATTGGTTTTGCCGAAGCCCCGGAAACTGCGTTTGTCGTCCCCGGCGATGACGATGCCGAGGCCGCGGTTGGCAACCGTGCCGATGAGGTCGGTGCAGTCGCCGCTCAGCACCGTTCGCGCGCGGTGCAGCATCGCGTCTTCCCAGATGCGTTCGCCGCCGAGTCCGCCGTGCAGAAGGCCCTGGTAGAACATCGCCAGCTCCGCGGCGCTCATGAACGCGCCGCCGCCGGGAACACCCACCGCGCGCACTTCCGGGCGGTTGAAGTTCAGTATGGCCTCTTCGGTGACTTCAGTGACCGGCGGGGGCGGTAGCCCGAGGTTCCGCCAGTCCTGATCGGTCATCGCCTCGCCGGCGTGCTCGCAGAGAGCGGCGCGGTGCTGCTCGGTGTCGGGCAGGCCGACGTGCAGGTCGTCGAGGCCCAGAGGCCGCGCGATGCGTTCGCGCACAAATTCGCGGAAGTCCTGGCCGGAGCGGCGTTCGACGATCTCGGCGATCACCCACATGCTCGACGACGGGTGGTATTCGAAACGGCTTCCCGGCGGCCAGTTGAGCTGCCACTGATCGAACCGTTCGAGCCGCCGGTTCCTGTCTGTCCAGTCGAGAGCGCGGAAAGGCGCGGCCGGAAAACCGGCCGTATGCGTGAACAGCTGCTGTACCCGCACGGAGTCCTTACCATGGCTCGCAAACTCGGGGATGACGTCGGCGACGATCTCGTCTTCCCGCAGCCTGCCTTCCTGCATCAGGATCCAGGCCGCTGCCGAGGTCACGGCCTTGGTGGCGGAGAACACGCACACCAGGCTGTCGTCGCGGAGATCTCCGAAGCTCTCCAGAAGCGCCAGCCTGCCGTCCCGGGCCAGCGCCACCTGGACGCCGGAAAGCAGCCCCTCGTCCACCTCGCGGCGCACCCGGGCGAGCAGTTCGTCCACCTTGCGGCGGTCCAGCCGGGCCTTTTCGACGCCGGAAGTCAGCGAGTCCGGAATCATGGAGCTCCCTCCAACTGTGGTGTCATTCGCGCGCACTCCATGGGCGTTTTCCCACGCCCGCTCAAGACCGATGTGCGATACTGGCGACCTTCTCCATGTTGACATAGGAAGTGTGCGATGTCTGATATCGTGGATGAGCAGAAGGTTGCAAAGGCTGCAAAGGCTGCCGGAAAAGGGGGTCGAATGCCGTCAACCTCTACCGAGTTGAAAGCCGGCGCAAAGCTGAGCCGCCCTGAATTCGAACGCCGGTATTGTGCACACCCCAACCTCAAAAAGGCCGAGTTGGTCGATGGCATCGTCCGCATGCCGTCTCCGGTGCGCTACGTACAGCACGCCAGACCGCACACGGCCCTGCTCGAACTGCTGATCCTGTATGCGAAACGCACGCCGGGCGTCGGAGCAGTGTCCAATGCCTCGGTGCGGCTCGATTCGCGCACCGAGGTGCAGCCGGACGCATTGCTGCGCATCGAATCGGCTGAATTGGGCCAATCCGTGGTCGATGCCGACGGTTACATCACCGGCGCGCCGGAGCTTGTGGCCGAAGTCTCCGCCTCCAGCGCGCGGTTCGATCTGCGCGAGAAGCTCGACGCCTACCTCAGGAACGGCGTGCGCGAATATATCGTCTGGCAGACCCTTGCTGGCCGCATCGACTGGTTTGAGCGGGTCGAGGGGACATTCCGGCCGTTGCCGACCACCACGGGCGGTGTCGTTTCGAGCCGTGTTTTTCCCGGATTGCGGCTGGAGCCTGAAGCGATGGTCGCGGAAGACGATGCCAGGGCGCTGGCCGCGGCGCGGGCCGGTCTGGGGAGTGCCGCCCACCTCGAGTTCATTGCAAGCCTGGGCGGGCAACCGATAACGTCGGAGACGGCCGGGTAGCCTGAGAATCAACCTCCCCAAAGCATCGCACCTGTATCCGGAGACTCGCCCGGCGTGTGCTGACGCACATTGAACAAACGGCCGGGGCCCGGGTCTTTCCCCGTTCGGTCTCTACACGTGAGCGCGAATAAAGTCTCTTTGATCAATATGTTGATGCACTTTCCCCGGCAAGACGCCGTCTCGTGAGGCACTTTGTTAAACTCCCGCCCCGATTTCCAACGCTTCCGGAGGGAAGATGAAGACACTGTGCTGCATCTGGCTGGCTGCCGCTGTCGCGGTTATGCCGGCACTGGCGGACGAGGCGTGCCAGCCGTCCCGCTGGGGCGCCGACGACGAGATCGGCAACGCCAACCTGATCACGGCTGCATCCGTACTCGAAGCCGCCCAACTCATCAAAACGGGCAAGGTCTACAGCCTGGGCATCACCATCGGCGCCGACACGCCCGCTTTCCCGCCCCGGGGGCTGTCGATCACCGTCGTGCAGCCGAACCAGCAGGAAAGCGCCCGCCCGTTCGGTGCGATGACCTACAACGACGATATTTTCACCGGGTGGCTGGGGATCGGGCCGCAACTCGACGGGCTTGGCCATCTCGGGGACGACGGCGAGTACTACAACTGCAACAAGGCGCGCGACTTTTCCCTCATTACGGGGCTCACCAAGCTGGGTATCGAGAAAGTACCGCCCATCGTCGCGCGCGGCATCGTGCTGGACATGGCCGGGTATTTCGAGGCGGATTTCCTGGAAGCCGGCAGGCACTTCAGTGTCGAGGACGTGAAGGCGGTGGCGGAGCGGCAGGGTACGCCCGTTCAGGAAGGCGATGTGGTGCTCTTTCACACGGGCTGGACCGAGGCCAAGCTGCAGTCGGACCCGCAGGCCTGGGCAGCGGGCGGGCCCGGCATATCGGAAGAGGTTGCAACCTACCTGGCGGCCAGCAACGTGGTGGCCGCGGGGGCGGATACCTGGGGCCTCGATGTGGTCCCGTCGCAGCACCCGGACCGGCCGTTCCAGGGTCACATCACGCTGTTGAAGGAAAACGGCATCTACATACTGGAGACCATGAATACCGGCCCCCTGGTGCGCGACGGGGCGTTCGAGTTCCTCTTCGTGCTCGGTCAGGCGAAGGTGCGGGGAGCGGTACAGATGATCATCAACCCGGTGGCCATCCGTTGAGACGCATCGGAGCGGCCGGGAGTGGCCTCATTTCCGCACTGTCGCCCGCATTGGCGGCCGGGCTGCTTGCCTGGCTCGCGATTGGCGGTCAGGTGGCGTACGGGGCGAGCCCGCCTGCGGTGTTCGGGGCGGATGGCGGGGTGGCGAGCCGTTCGCGGCTGGCTTCCGAGGTTGCGGCCGACATGCTGCGCCAGGGCGGCAACGCGGTGGATACCGCGGTTGCCGGCGGCTTCGCCCTGGCGGTGACCTGGCCGTCCGCGGGCAATCTGGGGGGCGGCGGCTTCATGGTGATCCGCATGGCGGACGGCACTACGGCGACGAACGATCACAGGGAAAAAGCGCCTGGCGCCGCAACCCACGACATGTACCTGGACGAGAACGGCGACGTGATTGCCGGGCTTTCCACCGATTCCCACCTGGCCTCAGGGGTGCCGGGGAGCGTGGACGGGTTGCTTGCCGCACTCGAGAAGTTCGGCACCATGAGCCGGGAGCAGGTACTGCAACCCGCGATCGGCCTGGCCCTGGACGGGTTCGCGTTGCCCAGGGACATGGCGCAGGCGTTTGCCCGGCGCCGCGACCAATTCGCGCAGTATTCGGGCAGCGCGGCCAAGTTCGCGCGGGCGGACGGCAGCCCGTTCGAGGCCGGCGACCTGTCCCGCCAGCCGGACCTCGCGGCGAGCCTCGAGCGCAT
>JAPOON010000681.1 GCA_026713405.1 Gammaproteobacteria bacterium | reverse complement strand
TTGACCAGGAGGCGGACGGGGCCGCCGTGGGCGGACGCGGGAGGTGCAGGGGCGGCCGGGGTACCCGGGGGGAAGCCGTCCCCCGGGGCTGGGAACGGGCGCCCCACGTCGGCCTCCGCCAGGTCTTCGCCCGCCGAGGCCGCCTCCAGGATGGCCCGCACGTCCGCCGAAACGCCGGCCGGCGGTGTCCGTATCGCCTGCAGATCCTGCTCCCGCGGTTCAATCTGTTCGCCCGGCGACCAGTCGTCGGTGCGCGGAAAGCCCTCGGCGTCGACAAGGTCGAGCAGGCGCTGGTGCAGTTCGGGGGCCACCCAGGATTCGAGATCCCGGGCGTAATCGGGATAGACGGTGAGCCGCTCGTGCAGGTGCTTGCCGGCGAGCGCGGTTTCCCGGGCGAGTTCGTCGAGATGGGGCCAGGGGGCTTCCGGGTTGACAAAGTCGGGCGTCAGCGGGGAAACCCCGCCCCAGTCGTTGATGCCGGCGGCGACGATCTGCGGCAGCACGCCGGGGCTCAGGTTGGGCGGCGCCTGGACGCTCATTTCGGGGCCGAAGATGAGCCGGGCCATGGCGATGGTCCAGAGCAGCTCCTCCAGGTCCGGTTCGGGAGCCCGTGCCATTTTCGTTTCCGGCTTGGCCCGGAAATTCTGGACGATGATCTCCTGGATGTGCCCGTATTCGGCATGGATGGCGCGGATGGCCAACAGCGACTCGATGCGCTCGCGCCGGGTCTCGCCGATGCCGATGAGAATGCCGGTAGTGAAGGGAATGCGCGCCTTGCCGGCATCGGCCAGCGTCTGCAGGCGGACCGCGGGAACCTTGTCGGGCGAGCCGTAGTGCGGCATCCCCTTCTCGCAGAGGCGTTCGGAAGTGGACTCCAGCATGATGCCCATGGACGGCGAGATCCTGCGCAGCCGGTCGAGTTCTTCCGGGGTCATGTTGCCGGGGTTGAGGTGGGGCAGCAGCCCGGTTTCGTTCAGCACCGCTTCGGCAACATGCTCCAGGTAGTCGAGCGTCGTCTCGAAACCGAGCGCCTCCAGCCCCTCGCGGGCCGCCTTGTAGCGCAGTTCCGGTTTCTCGCCCAACGTAAAGAGCGCCTCCTTGCAGCCCAGGGCGGCGCCGTGGTGGGCAATGTCCAGAACCTCGTCCACGCTCATGTAGGGCGCCTTCAGCTTGCGCGGGACCTGGGCGAAGGTGCAGTAGTGACAGACGTCCCGGCAGAGGTGCGTCAGGGGAATGAATATCTTGCGCGAATAGGTGACGACGTTCCTGAAGCCGGCGTCGCGCCACTGTGCGGCAACGGACGCCAGGGCGGAGGTATCCCCGTGGTCGGCAAGGCTCAATGCCTCGCCGTCGCTCAGGCTTTCCCAACGGCTCGCCTTGGCGAGGACCGGATGCAGCTTGTTCAAAATACGTCCTTTCACTTTGGCGCCGCGTAGCGCAAGCGCCGAATTTCCCATTCCCGGCTCGGGGGCGCGGGCCGATCGCGCCGGGTGACGGAATTGTCCGCCGGTGACCGGTTCCACACCCGCCCGGGCTGACCGCCCATTATCAACATCCGGCGCGCGTTCGGCCATACCCGGCAGAAAGGCCGACTACGGCCCGGCTGCGGCGAGCAGTACCTGAGCGCGTCGGCAGCCTCGCCGCTGGTGGCTGATGGATTCCAGATGGTGCCCGGCGATCCGGTACTTACACTGGTGCGGCGGTCGATCATTCTCAAAATTATGCGCAATAACATTATGTTGAACTGCATAATGTTTTGATGCGTTGTTGCAGCCATGGACTTCCTGGATCGACAGGACGAAATGCGGCGACTGGACCGCGTGCTTGGCGCCGAAGGCGGCTTCGGACCAGGTCGCTGACCGAAACCGTGCCGGCTCTCAGCAGGTGCAGTCCGGTTTCCTCCCGAACGCTATTGTATACAATCAACTGTTTGACCGGCTCCGACACTCAATGATGTCCACGCCCGCCGCCCACAAGCCGCTGACCGGCATCCGGCTCATAGACCTGACGCACATGCTGTCGGGCCCCTATGCGGGAATGCTCCTAGCGGATCTCGGCTGCGACACGGTGAAGGTGGAGCCTCCGGGCCGCGGCGAGGGCACCCGGCGGCTCCTGGAAGACGACCCCAGCTACTCGCTCCACGGCATGGGGGCCTACTTCTTCACCCTGAACCGCAACAAGCGGTCGGTGGCCATCGATCTCAAGTCCGAGGCGGGCCTCGAATTCTTCTATGAACTGGTGCGTCATGCCGACGTGGTGCTGGACAATTTTTCCGCCGGCGTTACCGGGCGGCTGAAGATCGATCATGAAACGCTGGCAGTTCACAATCCCGCCATTGTCACCTGCACGGTGACGGGCTTCGGTGAGGATGGCCCGGACTACAAGCGGCCGGCCTTCGACCAGATCGTGCAGGGGCTGGGCGGCGGCATGTCCATCACGGGCAGCAGTGCGGACGAGCCGGTGCGCGCCGGCATCCCCATCGGCGATCTCGGCGGCGGCATGTTCGCGGTCATGGGCATCCAGGCTGCGCTACTGGCGCGCCAGCGGACCGGCGTCGGGCAACACGTGGACATTTCCATGCTCGATGTGCAGATCAGCCTCCTGAACTACATGGCCACCATGTACGGTATGTCGGGCAATATCCCTGAACCGATCGGCAACAGTCATTTCGTTCACACCCCTTACAACTCCTTTGCCACACAGGACGACATGATCGTCATCGCCGTCATCGGCGACACTTTCTGGCCGGCAATGGTGGACGTGGTGAATGTCGATGCCCTGCGTGACCCCCGGTTCGACACCGCGCCGGAGCGGCTGAAAGAAAAGGCGTTCATCGAAGGACTGATCGCAGAGCAACTGAAAACGCGCCCGGCCGCCGAGTGGCTTGAGGCGCTGCAGGCGGCACGCATTCCCTGTGCCCGGGGCAACAACTTTGCCCAGGCGCTGAGCGATGCCCAGGTGCTGCACCGCAACATGTTCGTCGAACTGCAGCATCCGGTGGGCGGGACGGCGCGGGTGCCGGGAAATCCGATCAAGCTTTCCGTTGACAGCGCGGACACCTTTGCGCCCCCGCCGCTGCTGGGTGCGGACACCACGGAGGTGTTTCAGGAATGGACGGAGTTGCCGGCGCACCGTGTCTCGGAGGGAATCGAATCAGGCGTACTGCAACAGGGTGAGTATCCCAACTGAAATGGACAGTGTGATCGTCAACGACGTGGCGCCCCGGGACGGTCTGCAGAACGACCCGGTTGCGCTCTCTCCCGCCGAGCGCGTGGCGCTTGTCGAAGGGCTCCTGAATGCCGGCTTGCCGTCGGTGGAGGTGGCGAGCTTCGTGAGTCCGAAGGCGGTGCCCAAGATGGCGGGCGCGGCGGATGTGGTGGGCGCCCTGGACCTGGGCCGGGCCGACTTTCATGCCCTGGTGCCGAATCGAAAGGGATACGAACTGGCGCGCGCCTCGGGCATCCGCTCCGTCGGCGTGGTGCTGTCGGCCACGGAGACCATGAACCGCGAGAACATCAACATGAGCCTCGATCGGGCGACTTCGGTGTGCGCGGAGGTGCTGCAGCAGGCGCATACCGACGGGCTGAAGGCGCGCGCCTATGTGTCGGTGGCGTTCGAATGTCCTTTCGAGGGCGTGGTTCCCGACGAGGCCGTGGAGCGCCTGGGGGCGGTCATGTTCGATGCCGGGGCCGACGAAGTCATCGTTGCCGACACCATCGGCGCGGGAAACCCCCTGCGCGCCAAGGCCCTGTTCGGCAGGATGGTTGCCGCGTTCGGGGCGGCCCGGCTCGCCGCGCACCTGCACGACACCCGGGCGCTGGCGCTCGCCAACGCCTGGCAGGCCCTGGAATGCGGAATCCGCAGGTTCGACTCGTCCGCGGGCGGAGTGGGCGGGTGCCCCTTCGCGCCGGGTGCGGCGGGTAACCTCGCCACGGAAGACCTGGTGAGCCTCCTGCATCAGGCCGGTGTGGAGACAGGCATAGACCTGGCGGCGCTGCTGAATGTAGTCGGCGATTTGGGAAACCGGCTGGGTCGGACGATCGGCGGGCGCACGGTGCCCTGGCTGCGCCGGAACCTGGCGGCGGCGTGAGGCAGGCAGCGTGACCGGGTCGATGTGGCAGATCGAGCTTTTTCCAACCCAGTTGGTAGGAAGCTGGGTCAAGCCGCAAGGGGATATTCGAGCTGTTCGCGACAGGATGCCTCGTTGTGATGGCCGCCCCGATTCGCATGGCGATTAGGGTGTAGACTCCGACCGCCTGTGCCCGCGAAGGGGCTTTACGATGAACGCCAGACCCGGCGTCGTAACCGATCTCAAGTTCCTCGGCACGCTCGGCGTGCCGATCATCCTGACACAGCTCTCGCAGATGGGCATCGGGGTGATCGACGCGATCATGGCGGGGCGGGTGAGCCCGGTGGATCTCGCCGGCGTGGCCCTCGGCGGCAACTTCTATTTCCCGCCAGTGGTCCTGCTGTCCGGGGTGGCGATGGCCGTCACGCCCCTGATTTCCCAGATGCACGGTGCGGGGAAGGAAGCGGGGGGCGGCGCGGTCGTGCGCCAAGCCCTCTGGATCGCGGTGGGCGGCGGTCTGTTGACGATGGTACTCATGGTGCAGTTCGGCGAGGCGGGCTATCGCCTGATCGGCATTGACGAAGCGGCCATCCCCGTCGCCACGGCGTATCTGAACTACATGAGCTTCGCCGTCGTGCCGACGCTTGCCTTCTTCGTGCTGCGCTATCTCTGCGAAGGCCTGTCATGGACGACGCCGTCGATGGTCGTGGCGTTCGGCGGCCTGGTGCTGAAGCTGCCGCTCAACTACCTCTTCGTGTACGGCGGATTCGGCATACCCGCGATGGGGGGCGCCGGTTGCGGCCTCGCCACCGCCATCGTCATGTGGCTGCAGCTCGCCGCCATGATCTTCATCGTCCGCTACTCGCGCGTGCAGCGCGCGGGTGCGTTCTCGCGATTTTCGCTGCCGGATTTCGCGGTCATCTGGCGGCTGGTGAAGCTTGGCCTGCCCATCGGCGTGACCATGTTCTTCGAGGGAACTGTCTTCTCGATCGTGACGCTGCTCATCGGGCGCATCGGCGTCGAGGCGGTGGCGGCCCACCAGATCGTCTTCAACGTCGGCAGCGTCACGTCCATGATTCCGGTTGCCCTGGGCGTGGCCGCGACCATCCGGGTGGGCTACAACGTGGGGGCCAAGGACAACCCGGGCGCGCGGCGCGCGGCCTACGTCGCGCTCAGCGCCGCGCTCGCGTTTGCCTTCCTGGCCGCGAGCGTCCTGTTGATGATGCGCGACACGATCGCCGGCGTTTACACCACTGACGTTGGGGTCATTGCGACCGCCTCGGGGCTGCTGATCATCCTCGCCCTGTACCAGTTCGTCGACGACACGCAGACCACGGCGATCGGCTGCCTGCGCGGCTACAAGGACGTGCGCATCCCGATGATCATCGTGCTCATTGCGCATTGGGGTATCGGCATTCCCGTGGGCAGCGTACTCGGTTACGGCCTGTTCGGTACGGAACCCTGGGGTGTTTCGGGATTCTGGTGGGGCCTCATCATCGGCTTCGGGGTCTCGACCCTCACCCTGAACACGCGGCTGGCGATCATGTCCCGGAGCGATCACCGGATACAGCGCTACGCCGAGGCTTGATGCAACAGCCGGTCCTATTCCTGAATTTGTCCGGCTGGCGGGCATGTCAACCGGGAGGGAGAGTCCCGGCGGCTCATGCCCGGCGCCGCTGGTTTTCCCGCAATGCCATCTTGCGGATGCGGATCGACTCGGGCGTCACCTCGATGAGCTCATCGGCATCGATGAACTCCAGCGCCTGTTCCAGCGTCAGGCGCAGCGGCGGCGTGAGCAGGATGTTCTCGTCGCTGCCGGCCGCGCGGATGTTGGTGAGTTTCTTTTCCTTCAGCGGGTTGACGGTGAGGTCGTTGGCGCGGCTGTGCACGCCGACCACCATGCCTTCGTAGACTTCGTTGCCAGGCGCCACCATCAGGCGCCCGCGGTTCTGGAGGTTGAACAGCGCATAGCCCACGGCGGCGCCGGTGGCTTTCGAGATCAGCACCCCGGATTTCCGCCCGGTAACCAGTCCCTCCGGGGCTCGGTGGTAGCCTGCAGCAGAGATCGTCATGACGCCGGACCCGGAGGTGAACGACGCGAACTCGGTGCGAAAGCCCATCAGTGCCCGGGTCGAGACCCTTGCGGCAAGCCGGACGCGCCCGCGGCCGTCATGATCCACATCCAGCAGTTCGCCCTTGCGCTCGCCCAATGCCTCCATCAGCCGGCCCTG
>JAPOON010000680.1 GCA_026713405.1 Gammaproteobacteria bacterium | reverse complement strand
CTCCCGATCAAATCCAGAAGGTGAAATCTCAAATCACGACCTCAACCGGAAGGTGGGGGGCTCGCACCGCTTACAGTGTCTTCGCCGCCTTCGCCAATGGCGGGCAGGAGATTGAGGACTTCGCTACTTATTTGACGCTCACCGGCTCGGCCACCTATCGGGGTTCGGCCACGGGCGTCTACACCGAGGGTAGCGGCGTCGATTACTTCGAGGGCAATGCCATGCTGATGGCCAACTTCGGCGCGCCGGGAACGGACACCGATCCGGAAGCCGACGACGACGAAATCGGCACCATCAGCGGCTCGATCAGCGGTATCAAAGTCGGTGGGGTGGACACAACTGACGTGATCAGCCTGCGTGAAGCGAACATCGTCAATGCACAGACGGCGTTCGCCGGCAATGTCCGCATGGGTCCGGGCACGATCGGGGACGACGACATGGTGACGTACAAGTACAACGGCACCTGGAGAGGCAACTTCTACGGCGCCAACCCGGCGGTTGCAGCGACCGATGACGCTGCTGCGATCGACGCCGCGGCACCGGATGCGGTCGCCGGCACCTTCGGCGTCACCGGCACCGAGGGCGAAGGCGACGCGGCGGTGACCCACAGCTACGTCGGCGCGTTCGGAGCGCGCAGATAAGACTATCGGTCGTTCAGACGACCACCTTGTGGAGGGCGGCCTTGTGGCCGCCCTCCTTTTTCTTAAGTTGAACGCAAAATCGACAGGCAAAACGTCACGATGTCCCTTGCATTTCTTCCCCGCGCGCTTGCGCTTGTCGCCTGCCTTCTTCTCTTTGTGTCCCCGACCCCGGGCGCTGCGCAGACGACCGCGCCGCCTCCCGCGGGCGCTAGCAGCGCCGAAGCGGAAAAGGTGACCGAGGCGCAGACGCTGATGGACAGCGGCCGTTTCCTGGAGGCCGTTCGTATATTGGGGCCGCTGGTCCAGGGCAGGGTCATTCACGCCGATACGCTATTCCTCTATGGCATAGCGGCGCTGCAGGCATCGCAGCAGGCGGGGGTACCCGACGAGACGCGGTCTGCCCTGCTGGACCAGGCCATCGCCTCCTTCCATGCCATGCTGGTCAAGGCGCCGGGACTGGTTCGGGTGCGGCTGGAGCTGGCGCGGGCCTTCTTTCTGAAGGGGGAATACGCGCTGTCGCGGCGTCATTTCGAGTTCGTGCTGGCGAGCAAGCCGCCGGAAGCGGTTGCCGCAAATGTGGAGAAGTTCCTGGAACGGATCAGGGCGCGCGGACGCTGGAGCTACAAGGGCGGCTTCGCGCTGGCGCCGGACAGCAATATCGGCGGCACGTCGGACGAGCGGACGATCTACATTTTCGACCTGCCCTTCGAGCGCGACATCGAGGAGCTGACGACCTCCGGGATCGGCGTGTCGACATGGGCCGGGGCGGAATACCAGCTGCCGCTCGGCGAGAAGCTGAGGCTCCGGGCCGGAGCGGAGATGGCGCGGCGGGACTACAAGGGCTCGGAGTTCGACCAGCTTTTCCTGGCGGGTCATGTCGGCCCGCGCCGGTTCCTGGACCGCGACACGCATGCGAGCCTGCTGGCGAGCGTGCAGCAGCGCTGGCTGGGCACGGCGCCGGACCACCGGGCGCTCGGCGCGCGTCTCGAGGCGGGACATCGCGCGAGCCGGTCGGTGAGCCTGTCGGGCAGGGCCTCCTGGCACGAGCGGCGCTATCGGACGCGCAACAATCTGGACGGCCCGGTCTGGGATGCGTCGCTGCGGGGCAACTGGGTGGTCATGCCAACGGTGCGTCTGGAGTTCTCCGCTGGCTACGGGCGGGACCGCCCGGAATTGGAGCGCTGGCGCAACAGGAACCGTTGGGTGGGAACCGGCGTATCGGTGATCCTGCCGCTCGGGTTCAATGTCGGCATCGGCGGCGAGTATCGCTGGACCGACTATGAGGGCAACTGGTTCCCGAATGTTCCGGACGGCTCGTCCAGGGAGGACAGGACGCGCAGCCTGCGTGCATCGGTGCACAACCGGGCGCTCGCCTTCTGGGGTTTCAGCCCGGAGCTTGTCGCGGTGAACGAGCAGCGCACGACCAACGCCCAGCTCTACGACTACAAGCGTACACGCGGGGAGCTGCGCTTCGTCCGGCAGTTCTGACGAGAGCCTGCCGCGACTTTCCGAAGTCGCCGGCCCGGACTTTCCGAAACGCGGATTGCGGCCATGACACAGTTCCTCACCTTCGTCTTCGTGTTGGGCCTGTCGATCCTGCTTGTCGCGACGGTCGGATGGGGCGAGGCGCCTGCCTTCGGCCCCGGCGCGGGCTGACCTCGGGACGCGGGCGAGGGCGGCCGCCAGGTGCCCGCAGCAGCCCTTCTGCGTCGGGTGGGGCGGATCGCCTCCGTGCTTGCCGGCAGTGGCGCCGGGTCGCCAATTCCCTACGAATCTTGGTATTATTCCAATTCCCGACGGAGGCCCTTCGCAGGACCTTCTTACGACCGAGCAAGAGGAAGGCGCTGCAGAACATGACACCGAGGACGACATTCCGGACGCTTTCCGCCTGCGCCCTTGCCCTGTCGCTTGCCGGTTGCAGCGGCGGCGGCGGCAGCAGTTCGGGAACTCTGACGCAACTGGAACGGGCGGCGAGGACCGCGGCGGCCCTCACCAAGGAGGCGGTCATCGCGGCGGAGGGCGGACAGGCGATCGACGCCGGTCTCGGCGGCAGCGCCGACGACGGTTCCGCTGTCGCCACCTACAGCCTGACCGTCTCGCGCGGCTCCGGCGACATGACGGTGGCGATTGCCGACAGCGCGATGGCGGGCGACGGCGACCCCGCGTTCGCGCTTTCCGCGAACCTGGCCAGGGACGGCCGGATGCTCGTGCGCGACAACGGCATGGGCGTCCAGGAGATCGTGGGCGTCCATAGCGACATCGAAGCGCTCGAGGTCAAACCGTTCGCGGAGGTTCATGAGCTGGACGTCAGCACCGACGAAACCAACGACGCCCCGGATGTCACGCATGAGGCCCTCAGCATCGTCGGGAACGACACGGAGGTTCTCGGGCAGGTGGCGTCGGTCGCGTTCGCCGCCGGCACCGCGGCGGTGTTGATGTTCGACCATGACGATCCGGGCACGCATGGCACCGACGAAGCCGAGGAGGTTGCCGGCGCCTTTGACGGCGCGACGGGCACGTACAGGTGCAGTGGCGACGCCCAGTGCACGGTCACGCTGGACGCGAACGGCAGGATTACCGGAATGAGCATGGGCTGGATATTCACTCCCGACCCGGGCGCCACCCTCGACGTGCCGGACGACGATTACCTGCATTACGGCTTCTGGCTGAAAAAGACGACGGGCGATGAAGGCGCGGTCACCTACGACGAGGTCGCGACCTTCGCCGGTTCTTCGGCGCCGGCCTCCGACGACCTTGGCGCGGTCATGGGCAGGGCCACCTATGAAGGCGGCGCTGCGGGCGTTTACGTCATCAAGACCCGGTACGATCCGAACACCGGCGAGCTCGTCAACGCCAATTCCGGCCACTTCGCAGCGGACGCCCGCCTGACGGCGACCTTCGGCCAGACGACCGCGCAGGACATCGCCCCGAACCAGCTCTACAGGCTCACCGGCACGATCGACAATTTCGAGCTGTCCGGCGACGAGGACAACGACTGGTCGGTGACGCTGGCAGGCGCCATCGACATGGCCGCAGGGACGGCATCGGGCACGGCCGGGGGCGGCGTAACGGGACAAGACGGTTCGTTCAACGCCGTCTTTCACGGCTCCGTGGCGCCTGTCGATCATGACGGTGACGCGAATACGCTCGCCGTCGCTCCCCAGCCCCATACAGCAGTCGGCGAGTTCAATGCCAGCTTCGCAAGCGGGTTGGTGGCGGGCGCCTTCGGGGCGCGCAAACAATAGCCTTCGGGCGCATGTGCG
>JAPOON010000679.1 GCA_026713405.1 Gammaproteobacteria bacterium | reverse complement strand
GGGGCCGGAACGTATCATGATGCAAAAGTACGGCATCGACGATATTCGGTACTTCTTCAGCAACGACCTCCGCTTTCTGGAACAATTCGGTTAGACCGAACAGGCGATACAGCCGCACTGCAAGTCCGAGGCACGCCTCGGCGCGTCGCGGCTGCAGAAGGAACACAAAAGCATGCGCGCGCCGCTGAGCTGGTTGAAAGAATTCGTGGACATTGCGGTTCCCCTTGATGATCTCGTGCATCGCATGACGATGGCCGGCCTGGAGGTGGGTGAGGTCGAGCACATTGGTGCCGAGTGGCAGCGCGACAAGCTGTTCGTCGGCGAGGTGATGGACGTCAGCTCTCACCCGAACGCCGACCGGCTGGTGCTGGCGACGGTGTCCTACGGGCCGGGCGAGCCCCAGACGGTGGTGACCGGGGCACCGAACCTGCGGCCGGGGCAGTGCGGCCAGAAGGTGGCGTTTGCCGTCGAGGGTGCTGAGCTGTGGGACGGGTACAGCGACACGCCGCGCCGCCAGGCCCTCAGCCGCACCAGCATCCGCGGAGTCGAATCGGCCGGCATGGTGTGCTCGGAAAAGGAACTGGGGTTGTCCGATGATCACAGCGGCGTGGTCATCCTTGATCCCAGCCTGCCTGTGGGGCAGCCGTTGCAGGATGCCTTGGGGGACATTGTTCTGGACGTCGAGTTGACGCCGAACGTGGCGCGCGCCAATTGCATTATCGGCCTGGCTCGGGAAATCGCCGCCCTCACGGGACAGCCCTGGCGCCGCTTGCCACCCGATCAGACGTCGTCTGCGCCCCCTGCCGCCGCCGCCGCCTACGGCTCGGTTGCCAGTTCCGATACCGACCTGTGTGCCCGCTATTCGGCATCGCTTATCGAGAACGTCACCATCCAGCCCTCCCCGCCGTGGATGCAGCGGCGACTGCAATACGCCGGCCAGCGGCCGATCAACAATATCGTGGACGTAACCAATTACGTGATGCTCGAAACCGGCCAGCCCCTGCACGCCTTTGACTACGAGACCCTGCAAGGCGGTGTGGTGGTGCGCAGGGCACGCCCCGGGGAGACCATGCAGACCCTGGACGGCGTTGAGCGCCAGTTGACCACCGACATGCTGTTGATAACCGATGATTCGGGACCGATCGCCCTGGCCGGTGTCATGGGGGGCGCGGCCACCGAGGTAACCGAGCGCACGAGGCACATCTTTCTGGAGTCGGCAAACTTCCACTTCGTCAATATCCGTCGTACCTCCCAGCAACTCCGCCTCCACCGTGAAGCGGCGCAACGCTTCGGCCGCGGTGTGGATCCCGACCTGACGATAGCGGCCCTGTTGCGCGCCTCCCGGCTCATGGAGACACTGGGCGGCGGCACCCTGCACGCGGAAATCGCGGATACCTATCCGGCACCGCCCGTTCCAAAGAGCGTCACGCTGCCCGCCGCCGAGGTCAGCCGCATCCTGGGAATGCAATTCAGCCCTGCGGACCTGGTGCGGATTCTGACGTCTCTGGAGTTTGGCTGCACCACCTTCGCCGAAAATGGAGACACCCGCCTCGAAGTCACCGTGCCGAGTCACCGCCTCGACGTATCCGAATCAGCCGACCTGATCGAAGAGATCGCCCGTATCCACGGTTACGACGCGATTCCGACGACCCTGATTCGCGACGTTCTGCCGCCGCAACGTTCGCAGCCCCATTTGGAGGGTCTGGAACGAACCCGCGACATCCTGGTTGGCTGTGGCCTTACCGAAACCATTTCCTATTCTCTGTCCAGCCTGGACACGATCAACCGGGCCCGCGCTGACGGTCCGCCGGCGGTTGCAGAGGGGTATATCGGCCTTGCAAACCCGATCAGCAGCGAGCGGCAGCTATTGCGGCAGTCGCTGCTGCCCAGCCTGCTGGAAACCCTGGGCGCCAACCGGCGCTACCGCCAGCGTATGGCTTTGTTCGAGATCGGGCGGGTGTACCGCCCACAGGCCGGGGAGGATCTGCCGCTGGAGCAACGTTACCTCGGCATCGCCGTCACCGGCCCGTTGTTGCCTCGCTCGTGGCACGATGGCGACGAGCCGCCACAGTTCGGCTGGACGCACCTCAAGGGAATCATCGACACCCTGGTGCAGCGCCTCAATGTGCCGCAGGTTCGCTTCAACGCAGCCACCCATGCCGCCCTGCACCCGGCGCGCGCCGCGGCGTTGTCGATTAACGACAAGGCACTCGGCTTTGCCGGTGTCGCGCACCCGCAGGTTTGCGAACGGTTCGATC
>JAPOON010000678.1 GCA_026713405.1 Gammaproteobacteria bacterium | reverse complement strand
CGGAGGCTATGGGTGCACACCTGCACCTTCGACCACCCCGGTGCACTGGACTTCTACATCCGGACCGGGTTTGTGCCGTACCGCCGGCAGATCGAGGTGGCCGACGACCCCAGGATTACCGGCGTGCTGCCCAGGTCCGCGGCGCCTCAAGTGCCGTTGCTCGATCGCGGATGACCAGGGCCTGTCTGGCGCTGCCCGCCGGCTAACGGCTGACGCTGCGCTGTATGCCGCCCCGGTACTTCTCCCACTCCGGGCCGGCGTAGAACTGGCGGAAGAAGTTGCGGAAGTCGTTGATCGGGCCGTCGCCGGCGCACAGGGGCGGCGATTCGATGTATTTCTGCCGGTCCCACACCACCTTGTCCTGGTCGAGTTGCTTGCAGATGTCCTTGATCATCGCTCGCGCCAGCCCGCCCCTCGGGCCGTCCCGGTCGGCCTTGAGCTGGGTGAAGGCGAAGCGCAGGTGGGTGACGTCCCGGGCAACCGGCGTGACGCCGGTGACCAGCAGGGTCTCGCACATGCCCGTGAAGCGCGTCCAGGGCTGGCCGCTGCCGTCCACGCCGTAGGCGATGGTGCCGTCGATGGTGCCCTGGGGCGTGCCCATCTTCACGTGCACTTCGGCGGTGCGGCGGTGTCCGTCGAAGCGGATGTCGTAGTTGGGAAAATCCGCCACCCCATGGATGTACTTGAAGTGGGCGCTGTCGGCGCCGTTTTCCGCAATGGTCTGCATGGGGCCGTGCACGATCCACTCGTGCTTTTCGTAGCCGGTCCAGTCCGGGTGGCCCACCTCCTCGAATTCGGCGACCTCGTAGCTCGGCGCCTCGTTCTCCGGGTGGTACCAGGCCCACACGAAGCCGTTTGCCTCGCGCACCGGGTAGGCGCGTTCGCAGGACGGCTTTTTCATTTTCGGGGGAATGGACTTCGAGTAGGGGATGCCGACGGCGGCGCCTTCCCCGTTCCACTGCCAGGAGTGCAGGGGGCACTGCAGGTGGTTGCCGGCGACCTTGCCGCCGTAGCCCATGTGGGCGCCGAGGTGCGGGCAATAGGCATCGAGAACGCGTGCCGTGCCGTCTTCGCCGCGCCAAGCCACCAGTTCGCGCTCGAAGTAGTGCAGGGGCTTGACGTCCCCGACCGCCAGTTCGTCGCTGTAGCACATGACGTACCAGCCGAACGGCATCGGCACGGTGATGCCCCGTTCCTCGGCGCTGCGGCCGTTGACCACGGGCTCGAGCCGCCAGCGGGCCAGGGCGGCCTTGTCCAGCGTCTTGAGTTGGTCCCAGACCAGAACCGGTGCGGTACGGGTGTCCCGGATGTCGACGGCTTCGCTCATGATTGTTCTCGCTCCGATGGTGTTGCGGGGCAGGTGTCCCGGGATTCCGGCGTTGTTCCCTGTAGGTCGGCGCCCCGGCGCTCCGGGTGCCCGACTTGCGTGGTGGCTCTGTTCATGGAGGTGACTCGTCCGGCAGCTTGAATACGCGGCGGGCGTTGTCGCTGAGGAACTTGCGCCAGACGGCCTCGTCGAGGAACGGCACCTGCGGCAGTTCCCTGAAGATGCGCTCGAGGCTCAGGCCCTGGGGATAGTAGCCCGCGTACAGGATCCGGTCGGCGCCCCGGGTGTTGGCGTAGTTGACGATGGCTTCCGGGTAGTACTTCGGCGCGAACGCCGAGGTGGAGTAGTAGAGATTTGGCCACTTCAGCATGAGCTTCACGGCCAGTTCCACCCAGGGCTCGCCGCCATGGCGCATGACGAATTTCATTTCGGGGAAGTGGTAACAGACCTCGTCGACGCGCTCGACCCGCTGGGGCGACATGGGCAGGCGCGGCCCGGGAACGCCCACGTTGACCAGAACCGGCAGGTCGAGGTCGCAGCAGGCGCCGTAGATCAGCCACATGCGGCGGTCGTCGATGGGTACCGGGGGATTGCAGCCGCAGGGAAAGACGGACACCGAGTGGATGCCGAACTCCTCATGGGCGCGGCGGATTGACCTGACCGCGTCCATGCCCTTGTTGGGGTCCACCGGAAAGTCGAACGCGAAGCGCTTTGGGTACCGGGCCCTGGCGCTTTCGGCCGCTTGCGAGCCCTCGAAATAGCCGACCAGGGCGATGTCGATACCGTAGCGGTCCATTTCCCCGACCAGGAACGCGACGTAGTCGTCCGTGGTCTCGAGAACCGGGACGTCGCGGAACATGTACTGTACGGGCATCTTGAACTGCTCGATGCTCTCGCGGTCCTTAAGCAGCGGCAGGAAGCTCGCGTACCACTCCTCGTTCGTCTCGCTGACGGGAATGCCCATCATCAGGTCCACGATGGGTATCTGCCGGATGACATCGGCGCTCACTCGAGGGGCTCCGGAGGTGTTGCATCGGATCGCTCAATCATCCCATTTTCCGCGCTTGCAAGATAATGCTGCCGGATACGGGCCTTCACGGCCTTGCCGGAGG
>JAPOON010000677.1 GCA_026713405.1 Gammaproteobacteria bacterium | reverse complement strand
CGGCTTGAACGGGACAAAACTCGCAGTTTCCTCCAGGTACCCGGGAGCGCGCGATTCGGCTTCCCGCACCATCCCCCAGAACCGAGATGAACCGCAGAGATCGATCACCAGGTGCACCCGTTCGCGCATTCCGGCATTGATCACGCGATGCCTGCGCCAGGAATCGAAAATCCAGCAATCGCCGGCGCGCATGTGCAACCTCTCCCGACCGCAATGGAAGATTACTTCGGGGGCGGTGATTACCGGAATATGGATTCTCACCCGGCTGAACCAGTGGTAATTGAAATCCACATGCAGGCTCACCTCGGCGCCGGCATCGAGCTTCATCAATCGCGAGCGGGAGAGCACCTCCCCGAAACTCGCCATCACCTGCTGCATGTACGGGCAGCGCTGCAGGTGCGGCGTCGGCTTTTTCACGCCCTCGAAGGAGTCGTTGTCCCCGCCGCCGCTGGAAATCAGGGGAATCGCCGAATTGCCCCGCATCCTGCTCGGATGCCGCATCCAGCGGGTGTTGCCGAGGCCCCCCACCTCCTCTTTGAGCCGTTGCGCATCGAAGCGGAAGGGCAGCCGTATGAAAGGCCTGTTCAGGCGCACTCACCGCACTCCGTTGCGCGGGCAGTCAGGCAAACACTCGACCCGGGCAAGCGCCCAAATTACCTTCAACACCTTGATACCGCCCGGCTTGTTGTTCACTGCTCGCACACGGCAAGCAGTGTTCTGTCAGCCCCGGCTTTCGTCAAGTCGTGTTTATGCGACCTGCGTCAACATGAACGACAACACATTGCAATTCTCGAGCACTGCAGCGCTGCCGACATCCGAATCCAATTCCCGAGGCGAGCCCCGCATTCATCGCTTCGCTCTGAGGCAAGCTGCGCCTTGCACCCTACTTCAACTCCGTCAGCGCCTGGTAGGTCAGCACCTTCATCTCCGTGCGCAGCGGCCAGGGAGAGCCCATGAGCTGGATCATGCCGATGGTGATCCCCTCTTCGACGGGGTCGATCCAGAACAGCGTCCCCGCGGCGCCGCCCCAGTTGTATTCGCCCGGGGAACCGATCACGCCGCTCCGCACGGTATCGGTCAGCACGCCGAAACCCAGGCCGAAGCCGAACCCGTCGCCCCGCAACGTGTCGACGGGGCTTTCGCCGGCGGCTGTGGCCGACAGCGCGCCGGGAAGATGGTTGGTGGCCATGTAGTCCACCGTTTTCGGGCTCAGGATGCGCACGCCGTCGAGTTCACCGCCGCGGCGCAGCATTTCGCAGAAGCGCAGGTAATCCATGGCGGTGGAGACGAGCCCGCCGCCGCCGGAGAACAGGGTCGCGTCGGTGTAGCCGATGAATTCGTCGCCTTCAAGCTGCTTGAGCCTTGCTTTCTCGCCGTCCCAGGTGTGGTTGGGCAGGAACCGGTCCATCTTCCCGGGCGGTACGTTGAAGAAGGTGTCTTCCATGCCGAGAGGGTCGAACAGCCGTTCCTTCAGGAACTCATCGAACGGGAGGCCCGACAGGCGCTGCACGACCAGCCCGGTGACATCGACGGCAACGCTGTAGTGCCACTGCGCGCCGGGCTCGAACTTGAGCGGAATTTCGGCAAGCTTTTCGGCCAGTTCGTCGAGGTCTTTCGACCGCCAGAGGTCGGCCTCGTTGTAGAGCTTGTCAATGGTATCGTCGGGATTGAAACCGTAGGAGAGGCCCGTGGTGTGGCTCAGCAATTGCTGCATGGTCATGCGGTTTTCGGCGGGCCGGACGACGCCGTCCTCGCCGAGCACGGTCAACTCGGCAAACTCCGGTACGTACTTGTCGACCGGGTCGGTGAGCTGGAACAGGCCCTCTTCGTAGAGCATCATCGCCGCCACGGCGGTAATCGGCTTGGTCATCGAGAAGATGCGGAACAGCGCGTCTTCGGTCATCGGCCGCTCGTCGTCGGCGCCGCGCTGCCCAACCGCCTCGAAATGCACGATGGCCCCGTCCCGGGCGACCAGGGACACCACGCCGGCAAGCTTGCCCTCGTCGACGTAGCGTTGCGTCAGCGCGGTGATGCGATCCAGCCGTTCGGCAGACATGCCGACACTTGCGGGATCCTGCACAGCCAGCTCGGCGGCGGCGGCGCTTGCGGAAAATACCAGCAGGACACTGGCTATCAGGGTTCTCATCGGAAGTCTTCTCCAGGCTGTTGGCGGCGGGTCCGGCTAGGGCCTCCGCGCAAAAGGAGCGGACAATGATGGCTCGACGGTCGCCGGTCAAGAGCAGTGCCCGTTCTGACGACGATCTTGCAGACGATCTCGCACATGAGAATTTCGGATCGGTTCGCGGCAGTCCGACTGGTCTGACGGCCGGTCGCCACCGGCCGCGATCCGTCCCGGGCCGGAGCGAGGCGGGCCGTCGCCTGACCCACAATGTTCGTCGCATACCGCGCCCTGCAACCGTGCTATCTTTCGGCCGAGAACGCTGCCCGCAACAGGGTCCGCCGGAGGATGCTGAATGAACACCGATGTCATCATTACCTGCGCGGTCACCGGGGCCGGCGACACCGTCGGCAAGCACCCCGACATGCCCGTCACCCCCGAACAGATTGCCGATGCCGCCATCGATGCGGCCAAGGCCGGCGCGGCAATCGTCCATTGCCATGTGCGCGACCCGGTGACCGGCAAGGGCGCCCGGGACACCGCGCTCTACCGGGAGGTGGTCGCGCGCATCCGGGACAGCGCCACCGACGTGGTGATCAACCTGACTTCCGGCATGGGCGGTGACCTGTTCATCGGGCCGGACGAGGGGCCGACGGAGTTCGGCGAGGAAACCGACCTGGTTGGCGCACTCGAGCGGATTCCCCATGTTGAAGAACTGTTGCCGGAAATCTGCTCCCTGGACTGCGGCTCGTACAACTTCGGTGAAGGCAGCCTGGTTTACGTTTCCACCCCCGACATGTTGCGCCGGGGTGCAAAGCGCATCCAGGAACTCGGCGTCAAGCCAGAACTCGAGATATTCGATTCAGGCCAACTGAGTTTCACCCTGCAGATGATCGACGAGGGCCTGATCGACGACCCGCCGCTCTTTCAGCTCTGCTTCGGTATCCCCTGGGCAGCGCCCGCGGATGTGGGTGTTTTCAAGTCCTGGGTGGAGATGCTGCCGGCGAACGCCAACTTCACGGCATTTGCGATCAGCCGCAACCAGATGCCCTTCGCTGCCCAGTCGGTGCTGCTCGGCGGGCACGTGCGGGTCGGGCTCGAAGACAATCTTTATCTGCAGCGGGGCGTCTTCGCCAGCAATGCGCAACTGGTCGAACGCGCCCGCAACATCGTCGAACTGATGGGCTGCCGGGTGCTCGGGCCGGACGAGGCGCGCGAGAAGTTCGGCCTGACCAGGCGCGCCTGAACTTACGGGCTTGAGATCTTGGTCAGGCCATCCGTTTCGTCGGGCCGGGGTATCTCCGTGTTAGCCGTATAACGGGCGTCGCTGCGGCAGACCGATGCGCGAGCACATTCACACCTACGGCATCATCGGCACCGGCGTGATTGGCGCGGGCTGGACGGCACGCGCCCTGGCCCATGGCCTCGATGTCGTAGCATGGGACCCGGCTCCAGGCTGGCAGGCCGGGTTGCAGGCCGCGGTAGAGAATGCCTGGCCAGCCTTGACCGAGCTGGGCCTCTACCCGGATGCCGACCGCCACCGGCTGCGCTTTGCGGAGTCCATGGCGGATGTCTGCACGGCCGCCGACTTCATCCAGGAGAGCGCTCCGGAGCGTTTGGCCTTGAAGCAGGATCTGCACGCCCGGATCGATGCGGTGACCGCCCCGGACGTCATCGTTGCTTCCAGCACCTCCGGGCTCCTGCCCACCCACCTGCAGTCCGGTTGCCGCCATCCCGGGCGGCTGGTGGTCGGACACCCGTTCAATCCCGTCTACCTGCTGCCGCTGGTGGAAGTGCTGGGAGGAGAACAGACAACCGCCGGGAGCGTAGAGTCGGCCATGGCGATCTACCGGAACCTGGGCATGCATCCCCTGCGGGTGCGCACCGAGATCGAGGGCTTTCTCTCCGACCGCCTGCAGGAAGCCCTCTGGCGGGAACTTCTGCATCTGCTCAACGAAGACGTGGCGACCACTGAAGAACTCGATGCCGCGATCGTCTACGGCCCCGGGCTGCGCTGGGCCTTCATGGGCACCTGCCTGTCGTTTCACATGGCGGGCGGCGACCGGGGCATGGCGGATTTCATGGAACAGTTCGGCCCCGCGCTCAAGCTGCCCTGGTCCCGCCTAGAGGCGCCGGAACTGACCGGTGCGCTGATCGGCAAGCTGGCCGACGGAACCCGGCGGCAGGCCGCGGGACGCAGCGTCAAGGAACTGGAGCGATTGCGCGACGAATGCCTGGTCGCCATCATGCAGGCGCTCAGGCGCTTCGAGATCGGCGCCGGCAGAACGCTGGCGGAAAACGAAGCGCGCCGCTCGGGCAAGGGCTAACGGGACGATGCCCCAGCCCGACGAGAAAACAGTGGCCGGGAGGGATTTTGACTCATTTGACAACCCCCTTCCGCGAACAAGAGGTTTAGCCGAACCTGACGTGGAGGTGATGACGAACAGGGCGTTTCCGCACCCCGAGAGACATCGATCGAGGGTGAAATCCAGGCCAGGTCGACGACCGTGACCCGCGAGTTGGTGGTGTAGTGGACTTCGCTCTCACATCCGAGCAACAGATGGTGGTGGACACCGTACGCGGTTTCGTGGAGCGCGAGCTGTACCCCCTCGAGGAAGAGGTCGAGCGCAGCGGCCAGGTGCCGGCGGAAGTCGGCGAAGAGATCAAGCGGAAAGTAATCGACCTGGGTTTCTACGCGCCGAACCTGCCCGTGGAAGTCGGCGGCGGGGGCCTCGATCACCTCACCTTCACCCTGCTGGAACGGGAACTCGGCCGGCCGTCCATGGCGCTCAGCGTTTTCTGGGGCCGGCCGTCGGGCATCCTGATGGCCTGCAATGACGAACAGCGGCAGCGCTACCTGCTGCCGTCGGCCCGCGGCGAGCGCTTCGATGCCCTGGCCATCACGGAGCCTGCCGCCGGTTCCGATGTGCGCGGCATGCAGTGCTCGGCGCGCCCGGACGACGGCGACTGGATCATCAACGGCAGCAAGCACTTCATCTCCCACGCGGACCTCGCCGACTTCGTCATCGTCTTTGTCGCCACCGGCGAGGAAGAGACGCCCCGCGGGCCCAGGAAGCGCATCACCTGTTTCCTGGTGGACCGGGGTACACCCGGCTTCGAGATCCGCCCGGGCTACGATTCCGTCTCCCACCGGGGATACCGGAACTGCATCCTCGACTTCGACGACTGCCGCGTGCCGGCTGCCCAGGTTCTCGGCGAGGTAGACAGGGGATTCGACCTGGCCAACGAGTGGCTGTACGGAACCCGGCTCACCGTGGCCGCCATGTGTGTGGGCCGCGCCCGCCGGGCATTCGACCTGGCCCTTTCACACGCCGCACAACGGCGCCAGTTCGGACAGCCGATCGGCCGCTTCCAGGGCGTCTCCTTCAAGCTTGCGGACATGGTCACCGAGATCGATGCGGCCGACTGGCTGACGCTCAGCGCCGCCTGGCGCCTCGATGGGGGCCTGCCGGCCGACCGGCAAATCGCTTCCGCCAAGCTGTACGCAACGGAGATGCTCGCCCGGGTTACGGATGAAGCCGTGCAGATTCACGGCGGCATGGGGCTGATGAGCGACCTGCCCCTGGCCCGGTTCTGGCGCGATGCGCGGGTGGAGCGCATCTGGGACGGCACCTCCGAGATCCAGCGTCACATCATCGGGCGCGACCTGCTGCGCCCCCTGGGCTCGTGAACGATCCTGCGCAGGTGCATGCCCGGCTCGACATGCTTGCCGGCGTCCATGGGGGTGACCCTTCCGGAGCAGGTTGCCGGCTAACCAGGCGCGTTCCACGGTCCGCGCGCACCGCTCTGGCCACGAGTACCCCGTGACACCGTCCCGGTCATCTTCACCGCTCGACATACCGGCGCCCAATGAGCACCGGGGTGAGACCCGCCCGTGGAGCCAGCGTCTTTCCAGGTTGTTAAGGCCGCGGAGTATCGCCGTCATCGGCGGCCGCAGCGCGGCCGAAGTGGTCAGGCAATGCGAACGCATGGGCTTCGACGGCGAAATCTGGCCCGTCCATCCCATCCGGAAGAACGTCGCAGGGCGGGATGCGTTCCGCTCGGTAGCCGCCCTCCCCGGTTCACCCGATGCCGCCTTCATCGGCGTCAACCGCCATGCCACCGTCGAAACCGTCGCCGAACTGTCTCGCCTGGGTGCAGGCGGCGCCATCTGCTACGCGTCCGGATTCCAGGAAAGCGCGGACGGCGCCGACCTGCAACGCGCACTGGTGGTGGCGGCAGGCAAAGTGCCCATCATCGGGCCGAACTGTTACGGAATGCTCAACTACCTCGACGGCGCGCCCCTGTGGCCGGACCAGCACGGCGGGCGGCGCCTCGACCCGAACGAAAGCGGCGTCGCCATCGTGACGCAGTCGTCCAACATCGCCGTCAGCCTGACCATGCAGCAGCGGGGCCTGCCGCTCGCCTATGTGGTTACCGCCGGCAACCAGGCCCAGTTGGGCATCTCTGACCTGGCGGCCGCCATGCTTTGCGACACTCGGGTCAGCGCCCTTGGCCTGCACGTGGAGGGGTTCGACTCGATCCCGGGCTTTGAGGCGCTGGCGGCATTGTCGCGGGAGCGCAGCGTGCCCGTAGTGGTCATGAAGCCCGGCCGCTCGGAACGGGGGCGCGCCGCAACGCTCAGTCACACGGCCTCCCTGGCCGGGTCCGATGCCGGCGCGCAGGCCTTCCTCAAGCGGCTGGGGTTCGCTCGTGTCCTCGGCATCGGGCAACTGCTGGAGACATTGAAATTCCTGCACGTGCACGGATCCCTCGACGGCGATCGCCTCGGCGCCATGTGCTGTTCCGGCGGAGAGGCGAGCGTGGTGGCCGATGCGGCAGATGAATCCGCACTGACCTGCCCGCGGCTGGAACCGGGCCACGCGGCCGCGGTGGCCGCCACCGTGCATCCCCTGGTTTCCGTGGACAACCCCTTCGACTATCACACTTTCAACTGGGGCGACGAGACGGCCCTGACCCGGACGTTCACGGCGTTCGCCCGGGGCGGATTCGACGCAAACCTGCTGGTTCTCGACTTTCCGCGCGGCGACCGCTGCGTGGACGACGACTGGTGGGCATCGGTGCGGGCATTCGGGCGCGCCATGAACGCCGGCGGCGGCAAGGGCGCGATCATGGCTACGATGGCGGAGAACCTGCCCGAGGCTACCGCCGTCAAACTGGTCGAGCGCGGCATCGCACCGCTCGTGGGCGTACGGGACGCGCTGACCGCCATGGAATGCGCAGCTTCGATCGGCGCCGCCTGGAAGTCGCCGTTGCCCGATCCCCTGATCCACAACCGCTGCCTGTCAGTGGCGCCCGTGGTGCTGGACGAGGCCGAGGCGAAAGCGCGTCTCGCTGCCTTCGGCGTCGCGGTTCCGGACGGCGGGGTCGTACTTGGCGCGGATGAAGCGGTCTCCATTGCCGCATCCATCGATGCACCTGTTGCGCTCAAGGCTCTCGGCATCCCGCACAAGACAGACCGCGGCGCACTCCGGCTGAACCTGCGCGAACCCGGCGAAATCCGCTCCGCAGCGCAGGAGTTGCTCGCACTTTGTTCCCCGGACACCACCGCAGGCGGCGCAGTCCCTGACGCACACACCGCACAGGCTTCCCCGGCTGATCCCCACGCATCTTCGGGCATTTTGCCCGCATCCTCGGGCGTTGCGCCCACATCTTCGGGCGTTGCGCCCGCAGCCTCAGATGACTCGCCCGCAGTCTCAGGCGATGCGCCGGCAGCCATCGCGCAACTGGCTTCACCTGCAAGGCTCCTCGTTGAACGCTTCTTCACAGACACCGTCGTCGAGCTGATTGTCGGCCTGCATCGGGACCCCCAATTCGGCCTGGTCCTCACCTTGGGTTCCGGGGGCACTCTCGTGGAACTTGTCGCAGACACCGTCACGCTGCTAGTGCCGGTAACGGAAGCCGAGGTGCGCGACGCCATCTCGAATCTGAAATGTGCGCCGATACTAGAGGGCTTTCGGGGCGGCGAACCCGCCGATGTCGACGCGGCCGCGACGTCTGTCCTCCAGATCGCGAAGTTCGCGGCCGCGCACAGCGACCGCCT
>JAPOON010000676.1 GCA_026713405.1 Gammaproteobacteria bacterium | reverse complement strand
CCTGATCGGGGCCCATGCGTTTTCGGTTGCCGAGGCATTTCTGACCCGCGACCGGGGATTCTATGAGACCTATTTTCCTGAACTGAAACGGGATTGAGCAGCTGACGATGCTGTTCTCCGGCCGGTCGGGAGAGAGGTGACCGGAAGCAGGCTTGACTCGATTCGCAACCCGATCGGCGACATGGAGTCTTGGGTGCGTGGTCATTGGCGCGCCGGGGCAATACTATTGAGAAAACCGGATCAGGGATCAGACATGGAAACGGGAAAGGTACCGACACTCGAGGAACTGGCGGATCGCCTGGCGATCCAGGACGTGCTGGCGAAGCACAGCCGCGGCGTTGACCGGGCGGAGGAGGCAACCCTGAAATCGGCCTACTGGCCCGATGCCACGGTGGCCTATGGGGGGTTCAACGGATCGGCGCACGAGTTCTGCGAGAACTTGCCGGCCGCCATCAAGCGCTACGCGGCAACCCAGCACACGATCACCAATGTTTCCATCGACCTGCGGGGAGACGAGGCGCGGGTGGAAACCTATGTCACCGCCTATCATTATCTGGCGGTTGAAGAAGGCCAGGACACGGAGATGACTTACCTGGGCCGCTACCTCGACCGCATGGAAAAGCGCGACGATGTCTGGAAGATCGCGCACCGCCAGGTGGTGATGGACTGGAACCAGAACGCGGACGCCACCGCCGTGCTCGAAGGTCCGCCCTTCGATGGCCTGGCGCGCGGCAGCCGCCATCCGGACGATCCGCTTTACGAACACCTGGGTTGAAGGTCGCGGCAAGCAGGCCGCGCTCCAGGACTTCCAGGGCTATTGGGCAGGTGGCGCTTCAGGGGGCGGCTTCGACCCGGCGGCTCTTTCCTGCTGCAACGACCGGTAGCGGGATGCAAGTCAGACGAACCGGGTGCCCTTGAGATTCTCCTGCATCGCGAAGATCGTCTCGGTTGCCCGCTCCTGCGTGTAGCCCGTGGTCACGGAACGCAGGATGAGGCTCATGTCCAGCTTGGCAACACTGGCCCGGTGGGGCTGGGCTTTCGTCGAGAAGAACCAGGTGAGGTACAGGGGATTGACCTGGCGGTAGATGATGGCGGTGAGCAGGCCGACATCGACCCAGTCCAGAAACTCGCCTTCGGCGGCGATCTGCTCGATGGCCTTGCGGTAGCTGCGCAGACGGATCTCGGCGAACGAGGTGGAGGAGCTGAGCATCGGGGCCAGCGCCCTGGCGTAGGCCAGGTTTTTCCGGGTCGTGGTTGCTACCGTATCGACGATGAAGAAAAGCCGGTCGATGCCCCGCTCGATGTCGGCATCGTCGATGGCCCTGTAAGTTCTGCGATAGCGTTCTTCCACCGCGGTGCGAAGCAGGTTCTCCTTGCTTTCGAACTGGTGGTACAGCGTTTTGGGCGCCACGTCGGCGGCTTTGGCAAGGTCGCGCATCTTGACCCCGTCGTAGCCCTGGCGGGATATCAGTTCCCGGGCGGCAGAGAGAATGCGCTCCCGCCGCCGCAGTTGCCGTTCAGTCAGATTGCGCATGGGTCAGGGCTCCGGCGGCCGCTCGACCCTGCCGAGCACGTCCTGGAAACTGCGCCGCAGTTCGCGCTTCAGCCAGCCGAGCATCATCGAGACGGGTACCTTGGGCCCGTCGACGATGCGCGCCATCGCCATGCCTTCCAGCAGGTACAGGGTCAGGTAAGCTGCCCTTTCATAGGCTTCGGACAACGCCAGGTCGGGAAAGATCCTGCGCGTGTTTTCGTCCCATGCAGCCTGAAAGTCGTCCAGGGCGGGCAGCAGCACCTTTTCCAGTTCAGCGTCTGTGCGCGCCGCCATCTTCAGTTCCGTGAACACCACGAACACCGGCGTGTTGAGCTGTGCCCAGTAGGCATCGATGCCTTCTTCGACACGGCTGTGGACGGCGCCCCGTTGCACGGTGGTTTCTCCCTCGACGAACATCTCCAGCCGCTTGCGGTTGAGGTGCAGCACCGTTGACTTGATCAGGTCCAGCCGCGTCGGGAAGTGGTGCAGCATGGCCCCCCGGGAAACGCCGGCCTTTGTGGAGACGTGCTCGGTGGTGGTGTTCCGGTAGCCGAGTTCGAAGAAGCTGTCGACAGCGGCATCCAGGATCGACTTGCGCGTCAATTCGCTTTTGGTCTGCTGCCAGGTTTTTGTGCGCGCGGGTGCGGATGACATGACGGATTCCAGGCGGTTTTGCCGCTATTATTATCAAGCACTCAACTCGTTTTGTGGAAAGGGGGCATGCAGCTTGCGGCGGCAGCGACTGCGTGGGCGTTTGGGAGGCCATGAGCACGGCAACTCTTCTGATCGCCAAGGGACATCCGTTTGAACGGAAACCGTTCTTCGCCCTGTTCGATGCCATGCCCGGCGTTTTCACTACTCCTCATCTTGCCAACCTCGCTACGATCGTTCACCAATAGGTCGGGCTAGAAACCCCAGGAAGGCTCATCGTCCCACCTGACTGGTGGCGGCGCGGAAAATTCCTCATCGATTGCCGCGTGACGGCTGCTGTCGGCAATCCCTGTTACCTGTGCCCTGAAAGGCTCGTAAGCGCGCACCCAATCCGCGGCCCGTTGCCTCTCTATAGTGGGAACATGTCCACCCTGTGTGCTGGCAACCGCGGCAAGGAACTTCACGGCGGCATCGAGATGCAGTGTTTTGGAAGCGCCGCTTCGACAAGCGGTCAAGACAGGAGTCTCGCCCATCAGGTGGCCGACCAGGGCAAGGAGAGCCCCCACCTGCTCGGGCTTGACGTCGGAATTCGGGAGGTGGCGCAAGAGTTTCAGTTGTTTGCCGGCCCCCTGCAGGGCGCGAATGTTGTTTTCCAAGTGCGGCAATTCGTTTTTCAGGGACCGGATTCTTTCGCGCACCGCTTCCCCTTGAGGCTTGCGACCCAGTCGTTTGAGAGTCGTCTCCAGCGTGCGGACGTTGGAACGCACTTCTGCGGCAGCGGCGTTCATCTCCCTGATCCTGGCCTTGACGTCACCTCCCAATTCGATCCCTGGACCAGGGTCGCCAAGCAACTGGGAATACGCCCTGTCCTGCGATGCAGGGGAGCCCTCCGGGCGCGTACCGAAGCCGTCAACAAGGAACTGACGAACCTTTACGTAGACCCGGACCGTACACGGCCGGCCATCCGCACCACGCACGCGCAATGGCACAGGAGAGGAGGTTGCAAGTGCGGCGAACTCATTCCGCTGTAACCTCAAGTCGTAATTTGGGTCGTGCGGTTTCAGCACCACCTGGAACAATACAAGGCAGACCGGTTGTCCGTCCAGCGCTTGTCGAAGTCGTTGCGGATTCGCGGCCAGAGCCGCGGCGGCCACTTCCCTGGCCATGTTCCGGCCCGCCCGAGAGCGCATGATCGGTGCGCTGTTTTCCAGTATTGCTGCCCGCTCGGCGCGAAGGAGTTGATCGGCTCCGATCCGGTAGAGACTACATTCGGCATTTATTTTTTCCTCGGAGAAGGGAATGCGGGAATGGTAGGGGTGATCGGGGGGTAGGAGGTCTTGAGCCATCTGGGACCTGGTCGCGTCGGCAATGATCCGACTCAGGCGGAAACGATCAATGTCCGGATCGATCGCGCCGTGGCGTAGCCCGGCATAAATCGTCCGGCCTTGCGCATCGGTCAGCGCCGTTCGCGCGAGGTGGGGTGTGTGCTTGTATTCGATTCGGAAATCGTGGGATGTATCCCGCAATACGGCACCCGCCGGAAAACGCTCTCCGAGAGCCGAGCCAGGGACGGCGTCGCTGTTGAGGCAGACGGACTCTCCCCAGGCGGCGCCCGGGAGTACCGCGTCGAAACGCCTGCTGACGTCTGCCAGGCGCAAGCTGTTGAGGTGGCCGTTGGCAGCGGCAAGCAAATGCTCGAATTCAGTTTGCAGTCGGCGCACCCACGCGTCGGAGGCGCCGGGTGTTCCGGTGCGGCTGAGCCGGCGTTCCAGCCGGGGCTGAGATTGCGTAATGAACCGCGGGCCATGCTGATCCAGCCGAATCGGCGCAGAAGCCGATCTCGAAGAGTTGCGTTCCCAGGGCACATCCGGGGGCGGCGCATTGAACGCTTCTTCCACCTTCAGCACTTCGTCCTCTACCCGGCACAGGTACTCGTGAGCCTTTCGAAGTTGATGTCTCGTCTCTGGCGAGATGTTCGGATTGTATTGTGCGCTGGCGCACCGCTCTGCCGTCCTTCGGCGCTCGGCGTTTCGTTCCTCGCTCAGCCACGGCAGTTGGTTTGTCGGAAATCGTACGAGCTGCTCGCCCTTTCGGCGCGATGCGGCTCGCGACTTCGAGGCCGGCCCTTCCCGGGGTAAAACGGCCGGCGATTGGTGGAGCGATTCTTCCGTCGGCGCCGGGGGAGTTGGATCGAGGCGGGCGGACGGCGTCTGCTGGTGCCGGAATTCGGTGCCCAACCCGCACGGCGGGCTCAGGTCGAGACTCTGCAAAAGCGATGTCAACTCCCCTAGTGCCTTGAGTGGCTCAGATTCTTCCGATCGCTTGAGCATGCCGGGAGGCGTTGCGCCGCCGGTGCTCTTGAAACGGCCCGCGAAGGAGGACAATGCCTTGCCGCCGACCGACTTGAACCGGGCATGCCCAGCCTCTTTCTCGACCGGTGCGCTGGGGCTGGCCGGCCCCGCATTGGATTTTTCTTTACGACTCGGCGCAATCGAACGTTCCGGTTCGACCGCGCGCGGCCGCTGCGCAGCGTGCTGCGATTTGCGTACCTGCCGGTGGCGGAAGACGCCTTGAGCCGGTTCATCCGCAGGCCATCCAGACACACCGGCCTGACTCCTGACAGCGGCTTCTGCCGCCTCTGGTTTGAGTCCCATCGCTTACTCCCGTTGACACTTGCCCGGCACACGCACACTGGATTCGCTGCGCCTTCTTCGCATCAAGGCGGGTCCACCGAGCGTGCAGGGGATACGCGTAAGCGGTCACCTCGGCCGGCTACTTCGCACCTAACGGGACACCCACCCGACCCCGTGGCGGCCACGACGCTTGGGGCTGTTCGACACCGGCGACAACCGGGAGTTCCCTGAATTCCGAAAAACCGTCTTGACTGACCTTTTTCGCCCTCCTATCCTCGCTCTTTTTGGGAGGTCCGGCTTCGCCGGCAAGGAATACAGCCGATGACGGTGTACAGAAAGATCGAGCGGTTCGCTGACCCGCAAACTTCAAAAACGCCCGCCCAGAAAGAGCCGGATCCGGATCTGGGCCACGATTTCATTCCAAAGGAACGTTACACCTCCACCGAGTTCATGAAGCTCGAGTGGGAGCGCATGTGGACCAAGGTGTGGCTGATGGGCGCCTGGGAAGGCGACCTGAGGAACCCCGGCGACTACGTCACCCACAAGATCGGCAACGATCACATCGTCATCACCAAGGACGAGAATCACCAGTACAACGCCTTCTACAACGTCTGCTCCCACCGGGGCAACCAGGTGGCCTACGGCAAGGGCGGCAATACGAAAACGTTCCGCTGTTCATATCACCTCTGGGAATACAACCTGCGCGGCGAACTCATCCACGTGCCCGACGCGGAAACCTTTCCCCAGGGCGCCCCCTGCGACAAGCTTTCCATCGTCAAGCTGCCCTGCGACAGCTGGGCCGGCTGGGTCTGGTTCAGCCTGAACCCGGATGTGGAACCGCTGCGGGATTTTCTGGGCATGATTCCGGAGCACCTGGACCCGTATCACTTCGACCGCATGACGCTCATCAACGATGTCACGGTGGAGTGGGACTGCAACTGGAAGACCTCCGTGGATGCCTTCAACGAGACCTACCACGTCTTCGGCACCCATCCCCAACTCAAGACCATGCTCGAGGACATGGACGTGCAGATCGACTGCTACGAGCGGCACAACCGCTACCTGATCCCCTTCGGCTGCGTGAGTACCCACATCGAGGACGGCACGATGATCACGGAGGAACTGAAGGACTACATGCGCATGAACATGCTCGACCCGGACACCTACCAGGGCGACGGGCTGGGCGTGCGGCGCGCGGTTCAGTTGAACTGGCGCAAGATCGCGCAGGGCATGGGCTTCGACTTCGACGACCTGAACGACGACCAGCTTTCGGACGACTATCACTACCTGATCTTCCCCAACATCACGATGAACATTCACTGCAACAGCGTGATGATCTTCCGGCAGCGGCCCCACGAGACCGACCCCAACAAGATGTACTACGACCTGCAGAACTACGCGCTCATTCCCAATGCGGATTCGGATGCGGGCGAGCGCGGCAGCGTGCCGATCAGGCAGGTTCGCTCGGAAGTACCGCTCGGCATGGAACGCCCCGAGCACCGGCAGTTCAAGCACGGCGAGGAGTCCATCGGCGAGGTGCTCGACCAGGACGCCTCCAACCTGGCGATGGTGCAGAACGGCATGAATTCCACCGGCTACCGGGGATTGTGGATCTCTACGCAGGAGCTGCGCATCCGGCATTTCCACAAGACGCTCGACGATTACATCCATCGCACGCCCATCAAGTGGATGTAACGAAGGAATCCCTGAACGGCGCGGGGCCGGGCAACCGGGCGCCATGTCGGTTGGACCGATGCTGGTGCGCCAACGCTCGCCAGGGTTGAAACCATGAAACCGGTCGTGCCGATTGCACATGTGGGCGAGGGCGAGATGGCCGCCTGCGAGGTCGAGGGGGTCAAGGTACTGGTGTGCCAGGTGGAGGGGCAGTTCTACGCCCTGCACGACCAGTGCAGCCACGCCCGGCAGGCGCTGCATGCCGGCACCCTGGTCGGCCACCAGGTGCGCTGCCCGCTGCACGGCGGGAGATTCAACGTACGCACCGGCGCCTGCGAGGGTCCGCCGGCGATATTACCGGTTCAGACATTCCCCCTGGCGCTCGAGCGTGGCAAAGTGCACGTCGACGTTTCGGGGTTGGAGGAGCGTCCGCGGCCGCGGTTCGGCCCGCTCGTCTGAAGCGAACCACTCATTGACCCTGCAATACCAGCAACTTAAGGACACATCATGGACCTACAACTGAACGGAATGAAAGCGCTCGTCACGGGCGGCAGCCGCGGCATCGGCCGCGCCATTGCCGAGGCGATGGCGGACGAGGGCTGCAACGTCGCCATCTGCGCCCGGGGCGAAGACGGGGTGAACGCCGCCGTGGAAGCGCTGTCTGCCAAGGGCGTGACGGCCTTCGGCCAGGCGGTTGACGTGGGCGACGGCGATGCGCTGAAAGCCTGGGTCGAGGCCTCCGCCGAGGCACTGGGCGGCATCGACAATATCGTCTCCAACGTTTCCGGCGGCAACGGCCGCACGGAGCAGGACTGGCGCTCGAACTTCGAGCACGACATGCTCGGCACCGTGCGCATGGTGGAGGCGGCCATGCCGCACCTGGAAAGTTCCGACAACGGCAGCGTCCTGGTCATTTCGACCACGGCGGCCATCGAGACTTTCATCGGCCCGCACTCCTACAACGCCATCAAGGCGGCGCTTTTGAACTACTCGGGCGCCCTGGCCCAGGAAGCCGGCGCCAAGGGCATCCGCGTCAACGCCATCTCGCCCGGCCCGATCATGATCGAGGGCGGCGCCTGGGACAACATCAAGCAGCACATGACGCCTTTCTACGAAGCGACGCTCGCCGGGATTCCCGTTGGACGCATGGGCCGCGCCGAGGAAGTTGCGGCACAGGCGGCACTGCTGGCCAGCCCGCTGGGCGCCTACACCACCGGCACCAACATCGTGATCGACGGCGGTTTCACCAAGCGCATCCAGTTCTGAGCGAAGCCATGAGTGAACACAGAACGGTCAACGTGTACATGGTGGCGGCGGGCAAGTACCACGACATCGACTATGCACGGCTCGAACTGCTGAAACTGCTGGCGGAAGACGAGCGCATCCGGGTCGAGGTGGCGGCCGACTACCACGACCTGGAGGCGATCGGCGAGTCGGACTTCCTGGTCACCTATACCTGTGACCTGGTGCCCGAGGAAGCGGAACAGGTGGCGCTGCGCGACTACATCGCCTCCGGCAAGAGCTGGTTCGCGCTGCACGGCACCAACGCCATCCTGCGGTTCCTGGAAGACGGACGGGTGGACACGCCCGAGATCGCCCCGGTGTTCATGGAGACCCTGGGCAGCCAGTTCATGGCGCATCCGCCCATCCAGCCGTTCAAGGTG
>JAPOON010000675.1 GCA_026713405.1 Gammaproteobacteria bacterium | reverse complement strand
GCACAGGAGGGACAACGCCCTCTCGCCCAGGCGGGCCGGGTCGGTGATGGCGGTGCTCCCCTTCACGCCCGCCCTTCCAAAGCCGCTGTTCGGTATCACCTCGGACCATCTGAACAAGCGCCTGACCATGGGCATCTCCCTGTGCTGCCAGATCGCGGGCCTGGGGCTGATCATGGTTGTGGATACCCAGTTGGCGCTGTCGCTGTCGGCGGTGGTCTTCGGGCTGGGCTACGGTGCGGTGTCGCCGATGTGGTCGGTGCTGCTGAGCGCCATGTTCGGGCGGGAAGCGTTCGCGCGGGTAATGGGAATAATGAGCCCGCTGACCACGCCGTTCATGCTGGGCGGCATGCCGTTCACCACCTATGTCTACGAGACCACCGGGAGTTACCTGCCGGCCTTCGCGGTGCTGATCGGCGGGTTCGTCGTCTCGCTGACGGCGCTTTCGTTGCTGCGGTTGCCCGAAGAGAGGCGCCGGGAGAGTTTGCCGGAAGCCGGTTAGCTGGCGCGCCCGGTGCGACTCGAACGCACGGCCTTTGGCTTCGGAGGCCAACGCTCTATCCAACTGAGCTACGGGCGCGGGGGAAATGACCTTATCAGGAAACGGGGGCCAATATCGATCCTGCAAACGGCCGGACATTGTCGGAAGGCGGGTGTTGCCAACTCGCAAGCAGGTGTCGCTTTTCGCGGGCGCCCCTTTTCGCGAGGTTGACTCGGTGGCGCGCCGAGGCGGTCCGGCGCGAGGGTCGGTGTCTCCCGAAGCGGGAAAGCGCCGCGGGTTCTCTCAGCTTGACATCGCCTTCTGGAATGCCGGCCGTTCGGCAATCCGGGCCACGTAGGCCTGCAGATTGGGCATGTCGTCGCCGACCAATCCCAGGCGGTTGCTCATGAAGCAGGCGTGGCCAAGCATGATGTCGGCCCCGCTCAGGTCGCCGATCAGGTAGTCGTTGCCCTCAAGCGCCTCGTCCACGGGCGGCAGCGCCTTGCCCACCAGCCGTTGCGCCTGGCCGAGCACCACCTCGTCGCGGCGCTCCGGCGGCAACAGCAAGGTGTGTACGACGATGGTGTTGATTGGCGGCATTACCATGCCCTCGCAGTAGTGGAACCACTGCAGATAAGCGGGAAACTCCTCATCGTCGACCCCGGGCTTCATGGCGCCGTTGCCGTAGCGGGCAAGCACGTACTCCACGATCGCGCCGGACTCGAAAATGCACACATCCCCGTCATCCAGAACGGGTACCCGCCCGAGCGGGTGCCGTGCGCGGTGCTCGGCCGACTTCAGGTCCTTGGGGTGGAAATCCATGCGGTTCAGTTCGTAGGGCAGCCCGAGTTCTTCCAGCAGCCAGACGATACGCCCGGCCCGGCTGTTCGGGGCAAAGTGCACCTTGAGCATTGCGAGAGTCTCCGGTTTGAGTGTGAGGGGGGTGTTACTTTTCGGCGGGTGTTATACCACAAGGGTTCGGCAAGTAGCCTTCAAACCAGTGAGATCCAACGTAGCAGCACGAAGGAGAACTCTGCCAGGTAGCGGAACACCGGCAGCCCGACTATGCCGAGTATGATCAGTGCCAGCAACGCGCCGGTGCCGTAGCGCGCATTGAACATGCGGTAGCGGTGCGCCATGCGGGCGGGCAGGAAGTGCGGCAGTATGTAATGCCCGTCCAGCGGCCCCAGCGGTATCAGGTTGAACACCATCAGCAGCAGGTTGATCTGCGCAAGCAGCGCGAAAAAGATCTCGCCCCCGGGGCTTTCCCAGCCGGCCGCGCGCAGAAACAGGTAGAAGTTCCAGGTCACCAGCGCCAGCAGAAAGTTCATGAACGGGCCGGCGGCCGCCACCCACAGGTCGGACGTGCGCGAACGGAAATTGCGCGGGTCGGTGGGTACCGGCTTGGCGTAGCCGAACCCGACCAGAATCACCATGAGCATGCCCACGGGGTCAATGTGGGCCAGGGGGTTGACGGTCAACCGCCCGGCGCGCTGGGCGGTATCGTCACCGTGCCACTTGGCGACAGCCGCATGGCCGAACTCGTGGAACGACAGCGACATGACGAGCGCGATCAACAGCAGCGCGAAAACCGCGTACTGGCCGCTTTGCAGCAAGCCGATCATGGGGCCGGGGTGCCTTCGTAGGGTCCAGACCGGGATTGTGGAGGATGCCATGCATCATTGCGAGTTGCTTGGGGCCAGG
>JAPOON010000674.1 GCA_026713405.1 Gammaproteobacteria bacterium | reverse complement strand
TGCTGGCCGCGGCGCCTACCGCATTCCTGTGGAGCGCCTACGCCATCGGCAACCAGTTGCTGGCAAACCGCCACCGCGCCTGGCCGGAATTGCCCGGCTGGCAGGACGGGTGACCGATGCAAGTCCGTAACCCGGCGACCCGAATCCATCAACACCCCCTACGCCTAGGTTGCCAAAGGAGACCGTACCTCATGCCCGTCGGCGTCGGGGATGCCAGTCTGCTGACCTGGGAGCGCCGATGGACAGCCTCCTGATCGCTTCCAACGTGATCCTGTGGGTTGCGGTACTCGCCCTGGCGCTGCTCGTCTACGCCTTGACGCGCCAGGTGGCAGCGCTGTACGAACGCATCGCCCCCGCCGGTGCGCTGACGGTGAACGAGAGCCTGAAAGCCGGGGACCCGGCCCCAGAGGTGGAGATGCACGACCTCGGCGGCAAACCGCTGACCATAGGCGGCCCACCGGCCGACGAAGCGGATTCGAGGAGCACCCTGATCTTCTTCCTGTCGCCGGACTGCCCGATCAGCCGCACGCTGCTGCCGGTGTTGCGCTCGATAGCAAAATCGGAGACCTGGGTCGACATCGTGCTGGCCAGCGACGGGGGCAGCGCCGATGAACACGAAGCCTATGTCGACCAGCACGGGCTGGCCGGCTTCCCCTACGTGCTGTCGCGCACCCTCGGAGAAGCCTACGGCGTCGGCAAACTCCCTTACGCGGTGCTGATCGGCGAGGACGGGCGCATCGCCGCCCTAGGCCTGGTCAATTCCCGCGAGCATCTCGAGAGCCTGTTCGAAGCCAAGGAACGCAAGCTCGGTTCTGTCCAGGATTACCTGCGGCAGGAGGATCCGGATTTCTTCTACAATGCCCAATCAGGAGGGATCGACCAATGAAAGTCCCGAATGCCCGGTTCGGAGGGAGCGACCGATGAACTACCTGGACACCCTGACCGAGACCGCCGCCCGCGGCATTGCCCGGCGCAGCAGCCGGCGCGGCTGGCTGAAAGGGCTCGCCGCCGCCCTGGCCGGCGCCTCCGCCATGCCCCTGCTGCCCGTGGCGCGGGCAAGCTCCGCCCCGGAAGCGCCCGCCGCCGGCATCCCCGAATCCGGCGACCCGGAATCCTGCGACTACTGGCGCTACTGCGCCATCGACGGCTTCCTGTGCGGCTGCTGCGGCGGCTCCCCCGCGAGTTGTCCCCCCGGTACCGAGATGTCGCCCATCACCTGGATCGGCACCTGCCATAACCCGGCCGACGGCAAAAACTACGTCATCTCCTACAACGACTGCTGCGGCCGCACCCCCTGCGGCCAGTGCCTGTGTACCCGCAACGAGGGCGACCGCCCCATGTACCGCCCCGACAAGAACAACGACCTCAACTGGTGCCTGGGCACACAATCCGCGGTCTACCACTGCTCCACCGCAATCGTCATCGGGCTCGGACTGGAATGACGCGCGGCTGCACGACGCTCCCGGCCCCGGACAGATCCGACGCGGAGACGGCCGCGGCGGGTCCGTCCCGGATCATGCGCGCCCGGGCCCTCGCCCGCGGCGCGCGCCCGGGCCTCCCGCCGGGGCACCGGCGCCATCCCCGGGG
>JAPOON010000673.1 GCA_026713405.1 Gammaproteobacteria bacterium | reverse complement strand
GTCGGAGTGCCGGAAAATCGGGATTTGGATGTGCGCCCGGAGGCGAATGGCCGTCCTCCTGCGACCCGCCAACTCGACGCCGTCGTGATTGGCGCGGGCTTCTCCGGATTGTTTGCACTCTACAAGCTGCGTGACGGGCTCGGCCTCGACGTGCAGGGCTTCGAGACCGCCGACGGCGTGGGCGGCACCTGGTTCTGGAACCGCTACCCTGGCGCCCGCTGCGATTCGGAGAGCTTTTACTATTGCTTCACGTTCTCCGATGAACTGGCGCAGGAGTGGGAGTGGTCCTCGAGGTATCCGGAACAGCCCGAGATAGAGCGCTATCTGAACCATGTCGCCGACCGCTTCGGCCTGCGCCGCAACATACAATTCAACACCCGGGTGACCCGCGCCGAATTCGACGAATCGTCGAACCGCTGGGATGTGTATACCGAGCACGGCGAGCACGTGCGCGCCCGCTTCCTGGTCGCCGCGGTGGGGTGTCTCTCCGATGCGAACCTGCCCGACATCCCGGGCCGGGACAGCTTTGCGGGCGAGTCGTATCACACCGCCCGGTGGCCTCGCGAGGGCGTCGACTTCACGGGCAAGCACGTCGGGTTGATCGGCACCGGGTCGAGCGGCATCCAGGCAACCCCGGTGATCGCCGCGGAAGCGCGCCACCTGACCGTCTTTCAGCGCACCCCCAACTTCACCGTGCCCGCGCGCAACGCACCGTTCAAGCCCGAAGACCAGGCCGCGATCAAACGGGACTACCCGGCCATCTTCGCTCGCACCCGCGAGTCGAACGGCGGTTTCCCCTATTTCGGAATCGAACGAAGAACCGTCAGCGTCTCGCCCGAAGAGCGCAAGCAGATCCTGGACGAACTCTGGGAGGAAGGCGGCTTCAAGTTCGTCTGGGGAGGTTTCAGCGACGTCACCACCGACCTGCAGGCGAACGAGATCGTCTCGGAGTACATCCGCGAGAGGATTCGCAAGACGGTATCAGACCCGGAAACCGCCGAACTGCTTTGCCCCTACGACCATCCCTACACATCGAAGCGGCCGCCCATCGACACCGACTACTACGTCACCTTCAACCGTGACAACGTGAGCCTGGTCGATGTCAGGACTTCGCCCATCCAGGAGATCACGCCCGGGGGCCTGCGCACGGCAGATGCCCAATACGACCTCGACGTGCTGGTGTACGCCACCGGCTTCGACGCGATGACCGGGTCGCTGCTGCGCATGGACATCCGGGGCAGCAACGGCGTGCGCCTGGCGGATGCGTGGGCGCACGGCCCCCGCACGCTGCTCGGCCTGCAGGTGGCGGGCTTTCCCAACCTGTTCACCATCACCGGCCCGGGCAGCCCGTCGGTGCTGATCAACATGCCGACCGCCATCGAGCATCACGTGAACTGGATCACCGAGTGCATCGCGCACATGCGCCGGAACGGCAACGCACGCATCGACGCCACCGAGCGTGCCCAGGACGCCTGGGCCGAGCATGTCGCCGAGGTCGCCGAGTACACCCTGTGGAGCAAGAGCAAGGGCAACTCCTGGTACGTGGGCGCCAACATCCCCGGCAAGCCCCGCATCATCATGCCCTATACCGGCGGACAACCGCTGTACCGTGAACGCTGCCAGGCGGTCGTCGACGCCGGTTACGAGGGTTTTGAGTTCAGCGATTGACCCCGGTTGCGGAAAGCCGCACGGAATAGTGTTGCAGGCGTGCCGGGTTCCGGAGGCTCACACCCGCGCTATTTGAGATAGCCCAGTTTCTCCAGCGTGATCAGGATACGGTGCGCCGCGAGATCCGGCGAGATCTCGGCCGTGTCGATGATGATTTCGGCGTTTGCGGGTGCCTCGTAGGGATCGTCGATGCCCGTAAAGCCCTTGAGGTTGCCGGCCCGCGCCTTGGCATACAGGCCCTTGCGGTCGCGCGCCTCGCAGACCTCGATGGGGGTCGACACATGCACCTCGATGAAGCCGCCTGCCGGCTCGATCATGTCGCGGACCAGCCGGCGGGTCGCCGCATAGGGGGCAATCGGCGCACAGATGGCGATGCCGCCGTTCCTGGTGATCTCGCCGGCAACAAAGCCTATGCGCTGGATGTTCAGGTCGCGATCTTTCTTCGAGAACGTAAGTTCGCTCGAGAGGTGTTTGCGCACCACGTCGCCGTCGAGCAGCGTCACCGGGCGGGAGCCGTCTTCGAGCAGCTTGATCATCAGCGCGTTGGCCACCGTGGACTTGCCCGAGCCGGAAAGGCCCGTGAAGAACACCGTGAACCCCTGGCGGTGTTTCGGCGGATGGGCCTTGCGCAGTTCCTCGACGACCTTCGAATAGGAAAACCACTCGGGGATGTCGAGCCCCTCGCGCAGGCGCCGGCGGAACTCGGTGCCCGAGAGGCTCAGCACCTTGTCGCTCGGCCCGGTCTCGTCCACCGGCATGTACTCGGCCTTGTTCTCCACGTACACCATCTGCCTGAACGGCACCATCGTGATGTCGAGTTCGTCCTCGTGCTGCCGGAACAACTCCTGGGCGTCGTAGGGCCCGTAGAAGGGCTTGCCGTCCTTGCCGTTGCCGGGGCCCGCGTGGTCGCGGCCGACGATAAAGTGCGTGCAGCCGTAGTTCTTGCGGATGATGGCGTGCCACAGCGCCTCGCGCGGGCCGCCCATGCGCATGGCGAGATTCAGCAGGCTCAACTGCGTGGTCTGGTCGGGATACTGTTCCAGGATGTGCTCGTAGCAGCGCACGCGTGTGAAGTGGTCGACATCGCCGGGCTTGGTCATGCCGATGACGGGATGAATCAGCAGGTTCGCCTCAGCCTCCTGCGCGGCACGGAATGTCAGTTTCTGATGGGCGCGATGCAGGGGGTTGCGCGTCTGGAAGGCGACGATGCGGCGCCAGCCCAGCTTGCGGAAACGGCCCCGCAACTCTGAAGGCGTGTCGCGCAGCAGCTTGAAATCGTAGTAGGTGGGCGGTTCGACGCCGCGAACGCGCCCGCCCAGGTAAACGGGACCGGAGCGGTGCTTGAGGTAGCTGACGGCCGGATGGGTGTCGTCCGTTGTGCCGTAGACGCGTCGTGCCTCGCTGTCCAGATCGGGTTTCCAGATATCGGTGACATCCAGCATGGCGATCAACACGCCCTCGGCATCGCGCAATGCGATCGTTTCACCTTCCTTGACGCCCTCTGCGAACGCTTCGCTGACATCGAGATTGACCGGTATCGGCCAGAGCACGCCGTTAACGAGGCGCATCTCATCACAGACCCTTTCGTAGTCGTCACGGGTGAGGAAGCCTTCGAGGGGCGAAAAGGCGCCGTTCATGAGCAGGTCGAGGTCGCACAACTGGCGGGGGGTCAGGTCCCAGGACGCAAGGTTCCCGGCCTGTTGCTTTTCGAGGTCTGCCCTTCTCTCGGACAGGAATAGATTCTTGAGTTCGCCGCCGTGCGGCTCCTTGAAAGCTCCCACTGATTTGTTCCTTGTGTCTGGTCCGCCTACTCGCGGATAAGGGTCGTAAGTTGAGTCAGGTTCGCACCCGGTCGCCGCTTTCCGATCGGGCCGGGTCGTAGCCCGGTTCGTGGCCGGGATTCCGGAATCCGCCGAGCAGCAGGCCGGTGCATTTCTGGGTGAGGTCGACGATGTCGAGATCGGGGTCGCGAACGATCAGGTCGCCCCAGGCGTTGCAGATGCCGATGACGGCCTGCGCCGCGAAGTGCGGGTCGATGGTGCTGCGGATCGCGCCGGCCTCGACCGCATCGGCAATAACGCCCTCGAGCTGTTCGCGATACGAACTGCCCAGCTCTTTGAGATGAACCCGTTTTTCTTCGGGCAGGTACAGGCGCTCGTCGTTGTAGACCTTCAGCGCCTCGTCGGTGGAGCGGTAACTCCACAGGTGCGAGGAAACGGCCGCCAGCAGCTTGGCCTCGAAGGGCTGGTCGTTGGCGGCGATGTCCTGCATGCGCTGCGCGTAGTCGCGGATGCCGTACAGGCACACCTCGAGCAGCGCGTCTTCCTTGGACTTGAAGTAGTAATAGAGGCTGCCCTGCTTGATGCCGAGCCGCGCGGCGATCTCGCGCGTGCTGGCGCCGTGATAACCCTGTTCGGCGAACTCGGCTGCGGCTGCCTTGATCGCGGCGGTGCGGGTCTGCTCGTAGCGGCTGTCGTCCTGGGCCGGTATCACGCTGGTCTCGGTCGGATGGTGAGTGCCGGAAATTCTATATATCTATTGAAAATATGTCAACACATCCATTATTTCACAATATATATATCAATATCAGTTAGTTATAATAACTTTCAATCAATAGTTTGACCGAAATAGTTCGATTTCGGAGGAGGTCGACCCGCATTGGTACTTCCGCGCAAAGCCCCTGACCTACCGGAGCCCGCTCGCTCGGCGGGAATCACCGGGCATTTGGCGATATCAACCAAACCTCTTATTCACGGACAAAGTTCTCAAGTGAGTCAAGTTCCCTTCCGGTCACTGTTTTCTCATCGGGCTGGGTCATCGCCCCGTTAGTCAACATCAGATGACTGCATGCGCATCGGCACCGGACATAACGCATCGGTGCGTTGACGGCATACTGCGAGAGAGTGCGCCTCATGACAGTGCGAGAGGGCTTTGCTCACCGGGTAACCATCCGCCTACACTGTCGCCTCGGTTCTCTGGAGGAAGCGGCTGACATGAAGCTCGGTTCCACGGCCACGGGCGTCATCGGTGTCCTGATTCTTTCGCCAGTCGTCTACACGGAATTGATTCCATTCCAGTCGAGCGGTACCGGGCTATCGGCGCAGCTATCGGCCGAGATGGCTGCGGCGGAGCGCTTCGAAGGAAACGGCGCGGCGCAACGGGGAGATTGCCGGCCATGAGCGGTGCGCTCGACGGCTTGCGCGTGGTGGATTTCGGTCAGTACGTGGCAGGGCCGCTCCTTGGCACCCTGCTCGCGGACGCCGGGGCTTCCGTCACCCACATCGATCCTCCCGGGGGGCCCCGATGGGAGTCGTCCGCCAATGCGGTACTGCTGCGCGGCCGTGCGATGCGCGAGATCGACCTGAAATCGGCGGCCGGGCGCGAGGAGGCGCGACAGCTTGCCGCCGAGGCAGACGTGCTGATCGAGGGCTTCCGGCCGGGGGTGATGGCGCGCCTCGGTCTGTCCGCGGACGATGTCCTTCGGGCAAACCCTGCAATCGTGTACTGCTCCCTGCCCGGATTCGGGGCGGACGATCCTCGCGCCGGCGTCCCGGGTTGGGAAGGCGTCGTAGCGGCGGCTGCGTCGATCTATCGGGGCGTGCGCGACGGGCCCGCGGGGCCGATCATCCAGGAGCAACCCTCTTTCTTCGCCACCCCCTTCCTCTCGGCCTATGCCGCGATGATCGCCAGTCACTCGGTCGTCGCGGCGCTGCTCGCCGGCGGCGGCGTGCGCGTGGAGGTGCCGTTGTACGACGCCGGCTTCGAGATCACGGGAGCCGAACTGCAGAACGCGCGCATTTTCAGAACCGGGGCACTGCGGATGCCGCCCTGGTCCGCCCTCGGCTACTACCGGTGCCGGGACGGCGGGTGGATTCGTCTCTGCCTGTTCGAAGACCGCCACATCCACTGGTTTGCCCGACGTTTCCTGCCCGACCTGGCCGCCACCGACGCGGCCGACCCCGACCGGCTCCGTGCCGAGCCGGAATTCGAACGGGCATTCGTCGATCGTCTGGAGGCGCTATTCGCCGAGCGCGATGCCGCCGACTGGGAGTTCGCCATCAACGACCAGACCGGCGCGCCCGGCACTGCAGTGCAATCAACGGGGCAGTGGCTCAGGCTCGATCCGCAAGGAATCGGCAGCAAGGCGGTCGTCGCACTTGAGGATCCCGAGCTGGGTCCGACGCGCCAGCTTGGCCAGCCGGTGGTCCTCGGCAAGACACCGCTGGCGCCGAGGCCGCGGGGAACACCCGCCGACGGAGATGGGCCCGCCCGTCCTTCCGCCCGCGGGGAAGGGCTGCCGCTCGACGGCGTCCGGGTCGTGGACTTCACCCAGGTTCTCGCCGGCCCCACCGCGGCACGAGTACTTGCCGAGTACGGCGCGGAGGTATTCAAGATCAACAACACGTCCGACCGCTCCATTGCCTGGCACACATGGATCAACGCCGGCAAGCAGTCGATGCTGCTCGACCTCAAGGCCGACGCCTCCAAACCGGTGATTCGGGAACTCCTCGCTACCGCCGATGTCCTCAGCCAGAACTTTGCGCGCGGCGTCGCGGACCGGCTCGGCATCGGCGAGGGCGACCTCCGCGCGGTGCGGCCCGACGCCGTGTACTCCTCGATCAGTTGCTTCGGCTACGAGGGCCCGCGCGGGTCGTGGCGCGGACGCGAGGAACTGGGGCAGGCGGTCACCGGCCTCCAGGACCGCTGGCGGGACGACAACGGCAAGCCGGCCATGCTGCCATTCCCGCTGACCGACATCGGCAGCGGCCACCTCGCGGCGTTCGGCATTCTGCTGGCGCTTTACCATCGGCGCCGAACCGGCGAGGGGCAGTCGGTGAGCGCGTCGCTGGCGCACACGGGCACTCTGCTGCAAGCGCCGTTCATGCTCGCCGCGGAAGGCCTCACCTGGGACATCCCGACCGGCCAGCGAGCGACGGGCTGGGGTGCGCTGCACCGTCTTTACCGGGCAAGGGATCGCTGGTTCTTCGTCGCTGCCGGCTCCCTGGACGGGGTGGAGGGCCTGGAAGATCTCGAGGTCGACGAGGCCGTGCTCGAAGCCAGGTTCGCCACCCTCGACGCAGGCGAGTGGGTCCACCGCTTCACCGCGGCCGGCCATGGCGCGCACCGGGTGGTCGATCCGGAAGAATTGGCCGATGACCCCATCGCGCGCGCCCGCAAGCTCGTCGTCGATGCGCAGGACGGCGGGCCGACCGCCGCTGTAGTGCCACGCATGCCGCGCCGGTTCCTGCGTAGGACCGCACCGGCCGGCACCGTTGGCGCGGACGCCCCGGCTATCATCGAACGGCTCGGTCTCGCCGACCATTGGGGGGAATTGACCTCGTCCGGAGCCGTGGTCGACGTGGCCTCGGGCTAGCGCGTCGCCTGGCGGGCTTGAGCAGTGGTTTTTTCCCGCAGGTGATATATCATCTACTCGGTCTGGCGAACTACCAGGTGTCGGGGGGCTCCTGACTCAACTTCGTCTCGATAAAGACGAGTACCCGAGGTTGCTGAAAACGGAAGCGATCACGAATGAAAAACCAGGCCGGGCACTTGGGCAACGTGGACTTTCGAACGTCAGGAATCACCAAACGAGAATCGAATCAAGGGAAGTGACATCATGCGATTTACAATAATAGCGGGTCCGCGGCAGCGGGCTGACCTGGGCCAGACGGCCGCTGAATGCTGGCGGAATTACGTTGATGACGCCGTTCTTGCCGAAGAACTCGGCTTTGACGCCTATGCCATCGGCGAACACCATTTCTGTTTTGCGGCGGGTAACTCCTCGCCCCTTGTCATGCTGACGGAAATCGCCGCCAGGACATCCCGCATACGTCTCGGGACGGGCATCATCTGCGCTCCGTTTCACAACCCCTTGCGCCTCGCCGAAGACATTGCAGCCCTGGATATCGCATCAAACGGCCGCTTCGATCTGGGCATCGGCGTAGGTTCCCAATGGGAGGAATTCCGTACGTTCGGCATCGACTCGGACGAGCGCTTCGGCAGAACCTGGGAAATCATCGATATTATCGAACGCTGTCTCTACAGCCCGGTGGACGAGGTCTTCGACTGGAACGGAAAGTATTACAACTTCCCCGGCATTCGATGGATCATGCAGCCGGTGCAGGAGCGTATTCCGATCTTCTGGGGCGGTTTTGGTCCCCAGGGTGCGGCGCGCGCGGCAAAGCGCGGGTATCACCTGCTCGCGTGGGACATCACCGGCGCCTTTCAACGCACAATAGCCGAAGACGGGCGCAATCCGGCGGACTATCTCATCGGTTTTGCAAATGTCATCAGTATTGCCGATACGCAGGACGAGGCCCTGGCGGCAAGCGCCGAACCCTGCACGTTCACCACCAACCAGTACGCGCTTCGTACCGGTCTGGACGGAGACGTGCCCCCGCCGGAATTCGCCTATACGGTCGACGAAATAATCGCCTTTTCCAAGGCGGGCCAATACGGGGCGGCGCTACCGCGAAACCCGGACGATCCGAAGCCGCCGCCATTCCTCGTGCCGATTGCGGGCACGCATGAAGATATCCTTGAACAGTTCATGCCGGTCGTTCGCGGGGAGCGTGGGGTGCTCACGAATCTGTGCGTCAGCGTGCGCGAACCCGGCACCTCGACGGAGCATGCCCACAGCACGATGCGCCGCTTTGCCGCCGAGGTAATGCCCGTATTGAAGGAAGAAGCTGCAAAGCACGGCAGGTAGCCTCGCGCAGGAGTGTGTGCCCGGCTGCTTCGAGCGTTGCGTCGTAGCTTATGTCGTGGATCCTGGCGGCACCGGCTGAACGCCCGCCGCCGAAGATGCTGCGTTCGGCCGAACTTTTGGCCCGCTCGCAATCAGGCGTTTCGCGGTACAGGAGAGTTTCGCGTTACCGCGGAAGGGCGATTAGCCGGGCGAAGTGTTCTCCGATCCGGAAACGGGGTTCCCCAATTCGACATCTTCATAGAAAACAGTGTCGTGGGCAGCGAGCAAACCGAGCCTGGCCTCCGGGCCCTCTTCTTCCGGAAGTTTCGAGATGGCTTCAAAAAAGCGTTCGTGGCCTGCAGGCGAATTCATGGTCAGCATCCGCGCGGGGCCATCGCCGACATTCATGAAACTGTGCACGCATCCTCGCGGAGCAAAAGCCGAGCCACCGGCAGTAACCGTCGCTTTCCTGTTGCCGATCATGATATCCAGGGTACCCTCCAGCACGAACCACCACTCGTCCTCGTTGGGCTGGTGATGGGGAGGAGCGCCGAAACCAGGCTCGAGCACCACTTCGAACATGACGAAGCGGCCCGCACTTTCTTCGCCGCTGACCAGCACATTGGCGTGCTGCCCCGGAAAATCGACCGAGGGGGCGTCTTCTGTGGCGGGAAGAATCTTGGGAATGTGAGGCAGTTTGGAAAACTCGTCGCGGAGGCGGAAAAAATCCTCAACCTCGTTGATCTCCGCCGGCACTTTCTTGACGGATTGATTCACCCGCTCGTTGATGTCGCTGGTTGCCACGATGCCTGAACCTCCTTCCTCTGCATTGATTCGGCGGCCACTCACCGTTGGGCGCCTGGCCGCTGATATATCTATAGCGAGTCTGGTTTATGCGCCAACGTCTGTCAAGATTCGCAACGATGGCCCGTTTCGAGAATCGGCTCCAGTTGCCCTGCGCGTTTCCCCAATGCAACAATCGGATCCAGGCCAGTTGCCAATTGTACGGTGCAGGCTGGTCGCTCAGCCTGTGCTCAGGGAAAGAATGCGCAAGTCTTGCGTTCGGATACAGAGTCAGCGTTGACAGTGAAGAGTCGCACCGATGAGTGCTACGAGACGCTCAAGGGAATACTCACACGGTGTGAGATAAAACCCGGTGATCGGTTCACCGAGAAATCGCTGATCGAGCAGACCGGATTCGGGCGTACGCCCGTGCGAGAAGCGCTGGCGCGCCTCACCTACGACGGCCTTGTCGAGACATTGCCGCGCAGCGGTTACCGTGCGACAGAAGTCGATTCCAGGACGGCTTCGGATTTAATCGATATCTGGCGATTGATCGGGCCACTGGTTGCTCGCCGGGGCTCGGAACGCCTGACCCCGCCGCTTTTGGAAGAACTGAAAACGCATGCCGAGAGCCTGGCGCGCGAGAACAGTTCCCCGCAAGACAGTATCGACGCGGCCGACAAGGTATTTCGCCTTCTGGCACGCGCTTCGGGCAGTCAGGACCTGATGTTTCTGATCGACCGCCTCAGTGGCAAGCTGCGGCGTCTCTACACACTTTTCCTGAACACCCCGGCAGGGCGCGAGTGGTCGGCAACCGAGAACCGGAGGTGGGGTGATTCTTCCTGGCTCCACGACCCGGAAGTCGCTGCCGCCACCGTTTCACTGGCTATCGCTACCTGGCAAACGGGACTCACGCAGATTATCGGAGAAGGCGCCGACTCCGACGGGCACGGTTCGTAACTGTCTCGAACGCGTATCCATGGTCCCATCGGTGGAGTGGGATTCAGGTACTGGTCCGGGCCCTGGTCGAAACGGGGCCCCGCCGCAGCAAATCAGAAGTTGAAGCCCAGTTCTACGCCATAGGTCCTTGGCGGCTCGTAAATCGTGGACGCGAGATTACTGATGGCCGGAAAGACCGGGGTGAAGACATCCACATCTTCATCGGTAAAGTTGCGTACAAATCCGGTTACGTACCAGTTGTCGTCAGGAGCGCTCATCGTCAGGGAGGCATCGACACTGAAGCTGTTGTCGGCCCGTTGTACCGGCAGGTAATCGAAGCCGATCCAGCGCTTGCCCCGATATCGCCCATCCACGGTTACCAACACATTGAAACGCCCGACGTCAAAAGAGTGTTCCATGCCGACGTTTGCAGAGAATTCAGGCGAATTCCGTCCTTCGAACCCGGAACAGTCGATAAGCCATACGGGGGCGCCGGATTGCATGCCCGGGGCAAACGAGCAGCCTGAAACGGGGGGTATGCCAACGTTTTGCGCTGCGAAATTGAATCTGTCCATTTCATTGTCAAGATATTGCAGCGTACCCTTCAGCAAGGCCCGGTCGGTGACGGCGAACACGAAATCCACGTCCAGCCCCCAGATCGTCGACACGCCGATGTTCTGCGTGAAGAAACTGGGATTCCCCCGCAGATCCAGACCAAAGTACGATGCCTGCTGGTCTTCATATTCCCAATAGAACAACTCGGCATTGAGCTGCAGGCGCCCATCCATGAACAGGTTCTTCGAGCCCAGGGTGTAGGCATCCAGAAACTCGGGCTCGAAAGTCTCGTGCCCGAACGCCAGCGAAAAGCCGCCGGACCGGTAACCGGATTCAAAACTGGCGTACAACAGGCTGCTGTCCGTCACGTCATACTCGATCGCCACGCGGAAGGTCATCTCGTCATCCGCCAGCGACTGGTCAACGGGAGTCGGCAGAATCAAAAGCAATCCACCGGCGGCGCCAAACGGGACAGGACCGCGACCCAACGCAGGTGGGCCGAAGGGCAATGCGGCGGGCGGGAGTTGAGCGATGACGTCAGCCACCGACAGCCCGGCAGGAATGTCAGGCCCCCCGAAACACCCCGGACCGAACGGCGGGGGCGGTCTGGTGCAGATCTTGATGAAAGTTTCAGCGATGGCATCGAACCGTTTCTTGTCGTCGGTCCAGCGAATGCCGCCCACCAGCCTGAAATTCTCCTGCACGTTGAAGGTTGCCCGCGCAAACAGGGCCGTGGACTCGGTCTCATTGGTTCTGTACGTCTGCACCGACTGGACCGTGTGCGAATTGAACGAAGCGTTGCCGGTGATCGATTCATCGAAGTAATACGCACCAAGTATCCAGTCCACGGGCCCGGTAGTGGTCGATAGCCGGCCCTCGATACTGAACTGTTCATGATCTTCCCGGGTGGTAGCCGCCTGGAACCCCGGATTGGTGAAAAGGTTGTCGATTTCCGACTCCCGGTAAGCCGGAACGATGACAAGATCGCCAAAACCGAGGTCGACATTGATTTCACCCGTGATACCGAAGAACGCGTTGTCCAGGTCCGGATAGGTCTGAGGGCTGGCAAAATCGAAGGCCGGGGTAACAACGCGCGAGGTCATGAAGGCCTGGCCGGCCGCGCTGTGAGCGCCGGTATGAGGCGCCCCCACGTCCGGCGGCGACGGGATGAACATGTAATTCGAAATGTTGAGCCCCCCCGCGGCTGTCCCGGGAACAAAAACATAATTTCCCGCGAACGACCCACCGGGCCCGGCTCCTTTGGCAGTGGCATGGTCCACCGACAACCGCACATCGATGGCTTCCGACAGGTTTCCAAAGATCTGGCCCCGGAATGCGATGTCTTCCTTTGCAAAGGTCCCATCGTCGTTGTAACCATCGCTATTGATGGTGGAAGCGGCAAGGCGTACCGCAAAGTCCTCGCCCAGGGGCATGTTGAAGGCGCCGGACAGGTTCCATGCCTCGTAATTCCCGTAACCGGCCCGGACATACCCTTCAGTCTCACCAAGTACCGGCTTGGCGGGGATGACGTTCACGGCCCCCGCGGTGGCGTTTCGGCCGTACAACGTACCCTGCGGGCCCTTCAGCACTTCGATTCTCTCAAGGTCGAGAAAGGATGCAGTCGTGTTGGTGGCCTTACCGATATAGACACCATCCACATTGAATGCGATGACGGGATCGGTATAGCTGTTCGCGGTGAAGTTGCCGGCCCCCCGGACAAAGGAGACCGCGTTTGCTCCGCCGATCTCGGTGGTATACAGGGCCGGCGCGACCTTGTTCAGGGCGCCTGTACCGGTGACCCCGGCACGGTTCAGGTCTTCGGCGGTCGCCACGTTGATCGGAACGGCCGCATCCTGAACGTTTTCCGCCTTGCGCTGTGCGGTGACGATGATTTCTTCGAGTACCTGGGCCGGCGCCATCGACG
>JAPOON010000672.1 GCA_026713405.1 Gammaproteobacteria bacterium | reverse complement strand
GTGCCGGCTACAGCGACGTGAACTCAAGGACCCGTTCGAGAATTGTTCCATGAAAGCCTGCGCTGTAGGAATATGCGATAGCGAAATTTCACTGTCGCGACTTCCTGCGGCGCAGGCTCTTGGCCGCCGTTCAGATTTCGTTCAGGAAAGCAGGGCTAATTTGCCGCTACAGACCCGCGAGGAGACATCGACATGTTCAATCTCAAGCAATCGGCCATCGGCGGACTGGCGGCAACTCTCCTGGTGTTCCCGGCTTCCGCCCTTGCCGGGACGGAATACGACTGGGCGCCGGTAACCGGCGTCACCCCCGTCTATGAAACCGTCACCCTCGTGGAGCCTTACGAGCAGTGCCGCAACGAACGGGTCGCTTACAGTAACGGGCGCGGTTCGGCCACGCCGCCCATTCTCGGCGCCATCATAGGTGGCGCGCTGGGCAATGCGGTGGGCCACAAGAAGCGCAACAAGCAGGTCGGCGTCGTCGTCGGCGCGCTGCTCGGCGGCAGCATCGGGGCCGACATCGCGCGCCGCGATCGCGGCTACGGCCACACCTCCTACCACACGCAACGGCGCTGTCATGTCGTCGAGCAGACCCGGCGCGAAGAGCGGCTTACCGGCTACGACGTGACCTACGAGTACGGGGGGACGACCTACAGAACGCGGATGCAGCGGGACCCCGGCGACTCCGTGCGCGTGCGGGTGCGGGGCACTCCCGTCGGCTGAGACCTGGGCAAGTTGCTGTTACTTCAACGTGTCCCACGGGCTTTGTGGCAAGGCGCGTCCATGCCGGGAATGGTGGTTCCATTGCCAAGGGGCGCAACGCCGCCACTTACCCTCGTGGGACGCACTCTTCGGGAACTCGCAATGAGCACAACAACTGCCGGGTCGTGGCCGTTGCCAATATGTTCGACATTGGCTGCGGACCACGCCTTGCGTTGGCGCGCACAGCGAACTCTGAAACAGCAGCAATTCATGGGACAGGACACCGGGGAGTACAATGAGCCCGATGTGAGGTGCGTGGGTGCCGATGGAAGCGTCGACTCCGAACAAGCCCGGTCTCGGGGCCGCCGGCGGGTGCGGCCCGGTGGCCGTCCCATACCGGCGTAACCGTCTCCGGTGGCGCGTGCGCCGGCGTTGCGGGGGCGTCCTGCTTGTGATGGCCGTGCTCGCGTTCGATGCCGGCCCTGCGGTCGTCTGGAGCGCTGAAAAAGCTCCCGCGGCGAAGCGCCTCGACACCCGGCACCTGATGACGCCGGAGTCAGCGGCCGGCGTTGCCCGGCGCGAGACCGGCGGTCGCGTCCTCTCCGTCACCCCGCTCGACGGCGGGCAGCAGGGTTATCGAATCCGGCTGTTGCTCGACGGGGGCCGCGTGACCACCGTGCTCGTCGATCCCCGGGGCGGCATCCGCAGGCAGCGCTAGACTCCTTGGGCGGCGCTTGTGTTTACAGATGAGTAGCATTCTCGAACAACGTATCCAAGTTGCGCAGCAACTTGTTCGCGGACAAGGTTTCTTGATGAAACAAATATCCTCCCAGCCACTGTTTTCCCATCGGACTGGGGCACCGCCCCTTTAGGGTTTGCGGCATGCGTGTTCTGGTGGTCGAGGACGATCTGGCGCTTAAGGGCCAGCTGAGCGGGCGGCTGAAGGAGGCGGGTTATGCCCTGGATGCAGCGAGCGACGGGGAGGAGGGCCTGTATTTTGCCCGGGAGTACGACTACGACGCCGCCGTGATCGATCTGGGCCTGCCGAAGCTGGACGGCAAGGAACTGATCGCTGCAATACGCGCCGAGGAGCGGCGGTTTCCCATCCTCATACTCACGGCGCGCGGCCACTGGCAGGACAAGGTGGCGGGTCTCGAGGCCGGGGCGGACGACTACCTGACCAAGCCGTTTCACATGGAAGAGCTGCTGGCCCGCCTCAATGCCCTGGTCCGCCGCGCCGCCGGGTACGCGACGCCCGTCATCCGGCAGGGCCCCCTGACCCTGGACACCGCGAAGAAGGAAGTGCGCCTCGACGGGGCGCCGGTGACACTGACCGCCTACGAGTACAATCTGCTCGAGTACCTGGCGCTGAATCCGGGCCGCGTGGTGTCGAAGACAGAGTTGACCGACCATCTCTACGATCAGGACTTCGACCGCGACAGCAACGTCATCGAGGTGTTCGTGGGCCGGCTGCGCAAGAAGCTTCATCCGGTGAATCCCATTCATACCGCCAGGGGCCAGGGCTATCGGTTCGGCCTCGAAGCCTGAGGCGCGAGGCTTCGGACCCCGGGTTCGGTAACGACGGGCAGGGCGGGAATGGGCGACAACGGCGAGTCGGGAATCCGGCCAGAGAACCGGAGCGGCACCCGTTCGGGACCGCGCATGCAGACCCGGCTGGTGGTCATCACCACCCTGGTGCTGGCGGTCTTTCTTACTTTCACCGGGCTGGTTCTCGACCGTTCCTTTACCGCGAGCACACTGACCGGCGCCGAAGAGCAGATGCGCCTGGTGATCTACTCGCTCATGGGCGCCGCCGAGACCGAGGACGGCCGCATCGTCTTCCGGGAAATGCCGGAACCGCGCCTGATGCAGCCCGAATCGGGTCTGTACGCGGCCGTCTCCGAGCTGGGGGGCGACTACCGCTGGCGCTCGCCCTCGGCGCTGACCAGC
>JAPOON010000671.1 GCA_026713405.1 Gammaproteobacteria bacterium | reverse complement strand
CAGATGCACGTCGAGCATTTGCAAGGTGGCGAACTTCTCCAGGATGGCTCGTGGGGTGAGCCCCGGCGCGCAGGGCCGGGCCAGATTCTTCAACGTCACGTGCAGACAGTAGGCGATGAAGGCGACGAAGATGTGCGCCTCGATCCGATCCTCCCGTTGATGGAAGACCGGCCGGATGGCCAGATCGTGCTTCAGTTCCTTGAACGCCTGCTCGATCTCGGAGAGCTGCATGTAGTAGCGCCACAATGTCGCCGGGTCTTCGCCGGTGAGGTTGGAACGCAGCAGATACCGGCCCTCGCGGCGTCGGGCTTGGCGCAGCCGCTCGCGCCGCAATGAGAATGTGAACGTCTCAGCCGTCACCGCCTCCCGGGCCTTGGGCAAGCCGATGTTCACCAGAGGCCAGGCACGCCCCGCCTCCTTCTTCGCGGCGCCCAGCTTCAACAGCAGTTCGTCGCGCGTCAGCGACTGGCCGCGCAACTCGTGCAAGCGGCGCCACAGCTTCTTCAATCGGCGCCGGCGCATGCCGCGTTCCTTCAACACGCGCGCCCGGCTCCGGGCCAGGACGTACAGTTCCCCATCCTCGCTCATCAGCTTCACATCCACCGACTCGCGAACCTGCCGCCAGGGCTTGCCCACGAACGCCTTCTCCAGTTTGGTCAATCGGCCCTTGGGCGTGCCCACCAGGTAATCCACCGGCGCCGGCGCCGTGCGCATCGCCTCCAGCGTCTTCTCGGTGGGAATGCCCCGGTCCATGATCCAGACCCGGTCCGAACGCCCGTATTGCGCTTCGATCTTCTTCAGAAAGTCCCCCAGCGTGGTCTTGTCGGAGGTGTTGCCCGGCATCACCTCGTAGGCCAGCGGAAACCCCTCCGGGGTCACGATCAGGGCGATCACCACCTGCACGCAGTCCGAGCGCTTGTCACGGCTGTAACCGAACCGGCGCTTGTCCGAAAACCTCGGATCGCTCTCAAAATAGGTGGAAGTCAGGTCGTAAAGCAAAACGTCGAAACGCGCGTCGAACAACGTCTCCCAGCGCTCCCGCAGAAACGAGAAAAACGCCCGCTTGTGCCCCGCCAGCTTGTCCAGACAGCGGTACAGCGTATCGCCGGCGATCGCCGCCATCGGACTGCCCAGCAAGTCGCGCATCGCGCTGTGACCGTACCAATGCCGATGCAACCGCCATTCGCTGCCCGGATCGATCAACTGATAGCACACCAGCGTCTTCAACACGTCCAGCCAGCGCGTGCCCTGACGGCTCGGCACCAGCCGGGTACGCCAAAATCGATCCAGCTCCAACCGATCCCACAACGTCAGCGCCAGCCAGCACGCGCCCCACTGCCGCGGCCGATGCAGGCTCAGCGCCTTGACCTGGATCCGCACCACCTCGCAGCCCAACTCCGGCGCCTCCCCGTCCTCGGCGAACAGCGCCATCGATCGGGACCCGGCATCTCCCTGCAACACCTCGATAGAGCGGCACCACGCCGCGCGCTGACGATCGTTGATCTCGCCCAGGTACAGCACCTGACGCTGCACCACCCGCCCGTCGCGGTTGCGAACGTTCTCCACCACGCTCCAGTAGCGGTGTTCCTTGCCGTCCTTGAAGCGTCTCTTGGCCCGTACGAACATGAACCCATAGCCTGCCCCAACCACCAAACAAATCAAGGGGTTAGGTCGGCACTACAGCCCAGATCGTGCGGCTCGACTCAATGAAAACAGGGCCTTACATCGAGCTCGGCGCCCAAATCACCATGAAATTCGACTCAAACTCAGCCGAGTTGCGGAAGTCGGGTTAGCCGGGCTGCCAGACAGCCCTCTACCGGGACAAAATTTCAACTAGGCCAGCGGACTTCGCGCCCGTCATCATCGCTCCCACGGCGGCTGTGCGCCGCGCCAGTTCGTCGATCTGCCACTCCTCGGCGCCTTTCACGTCGCTGCGGAAGGTGTTCTCGATGGGATTCGTCCACTTCTCGGCT
>JAPOON010000670.1 GCA_026713405.1 Gammaproteobacteria bacterium | reverse complement strand
CGTATCGACGCGTCGGCTGAAACGTCAAGAACCTGATTGACCATAAGGTCCATTGGATCGTCCCCGTTCGGACCGCATCGAGCCAGGACAGAATGATCTGGCGCACCGAGTCCCTCGAAATCGCGCGGATGCAACGCGATGTGGGCACCATGTCAGGGCTCAGGAAACAATCCCGGCATCCAACGGCCGGCCAGCGTTGCCGGAAATGCGATTCTCAAGGGTGCCCTGTTGCTTGCCGCGCTCAGGACGCCGGCGCCTGTCAAGGCGGCGATGACGCGCCTTGCTTGACGGTCGCCGGTGCCTGTCAAACCCGCCACGTCGCCGCGCGGTAAATCACCTCGGTACAGAACGGTTTCCATGATGATGCCCGACTGTGACGGCAGGTTGCGCATGCGCACTTCTTCCTCGACCCAGATGCGGATGCGTTCGCGGAGCCGGTTCGGCTCGATCAGGCCCTGCATGAATGTCACCTGATCGATACAGGTTTGCAGGAAGAAACGGGTGAAATCTGCGAGAGTGGCCTCGCTGCGGCTGCCTCGTCCGTCCAGATCACCCCGCCTCGCCTGGTCGCATGCGCCCAGGTGCACCTTGTAAATGCTCTCGCGGCGGGCCAATCCGCGGGCGATGGACCAGATGCCGCCGGTGTCGAGCGCCTCGCGCAGCATCGCGTGCGACATGAGCCGCGCCACACGGCCGTTACCGTCCAGGAAAGGGTGAATCCAGAGCAGTCGGTGATGTGCGGCCGCCGCGGACACGATTGTCGCGGCTTTCCCGAGGTTGTTGAAGACGGATTCGAAGCGATTCAGGAAGCGCGGCACCGCGCCCGCGCTGATCGGTACGTGATGGCCGACCTTGACGTCCCGTTTGCGTAGCGCGCCGGGTTCCACCCGAACACGTTCACCGGATTCGGGGTTTTCTACCCAGAGCAATTCGTCGGGCAGCCGTTCCCCGAAACGCCTGTGAATTTCGCAGATCCCCTCCCGGGTCGCGACCCTGCCGCTCAAACCACCCGCATCGATCCATTGCTGCACGCTGACATGGGCGCGGGCTTCAAGCTGCAGATTCCGCTTTCCCGGATCGTCGCTGAAGTCGTTCCGCAATGCCCGCTCAACGTCTATGGGATGTGTGTTGTGGCCCTCGATCAGGTTCGAGTAGTAGCAGTTCATGGCGCGGACGAGATCGGCGAGGGCGGTAACCACGCCATCCGGCATGCTGCGCCGGAAACCGGCTGACTTTGCCGCCAGTTCTACCGCGAGTTCGGTCAGCGCCGGCCGATGCGGCGAGCTCTCACCAATTTGCAGCGGCTCCATCGCGGCGGTGCTTTCGCCGCGGTCTGAGACATCGATTGTGTCCGCTTTCATGTCCGGTAAATTTCGCACGTTTATACATAAATAACATAGTGTTATGTATTTTGGTATGGATATTTGTCCGGAACAATGTCCGCTTTGATGTCCGGTTTAGGCAAACCATGGCGTGCATCTGCCCCGGCTACCGGCGTCCGTACGAAACTTGCCCCGGGGAACGCGGTGCGGGCCGGGCGGCGCCTCAGCCTGACGAGCCCGTCAATTCTTGTGGTAAAAGGCTTCCCGTTCACGGGATGCGTACACGATGGGTATGTCCTCATCGTGCAGGTCGGGCATCCACTCCTTTCGTTCCAGTGCGGCGCGCAGGTAGGGTTCCAGTTCCTCCGCCTTCTCGGCTTCACGCCGCTCACGGCCTTTGACGAATTGCGGCAGAACCCGGTCGGCGAACAACTCCAGCCCCGCGCAGATGTGCTCGTGCCGGTTCTTGCCGCCCTGCTGCAGAAAGATGATCTGGTCGACGCCGGCGGTCTGGAATTCCCGGATGTGATCCGAGAACTGGGCCGGTGTGCCGATTCCGGGGGCGACGATCATGGGCAGGTCCCTGCCGTCGCGCAGCGCTTCGTACTCTTCCCACAGCCTCGAGCGTCCGGGCCTGGTGTCGTTCGCCACCAGGGCGTTGACGGCATAGCGGAAGAAGGCAAAACCGTCGGCGCCGCGGCGGAAGGCCTCGTCCGCATCCTCGTGGAGAGAAAACCCGGCGACGACGGCGATGTTCGCATTGACCCGGTGCCCGAGCGGTACGCACTCGTCCGACTTGATGATGGAGTAGTAGGTGTCTGCCCAGGAGCGTGCCTCCTCGGAGTCGACGAAGGTGAAGGCAAGCGCCCCCAGCCCGTTTCTCGCCGCCACCTCGATGGTCTTGCGGTTCGTGCAGGCCAGCCACATCGGCGGGTGAGGCTTCTGAAACGGCTTGGGCAGGACGTTGCGGCAGGGCATGGAAAAGCTCTTGCCCTCGTATCCCGGGTAGGGGTCCATGACCATCATGTTGGCGATCTGCTCGGCGGCCTCGAACGACATGGCCCGTT
>JAPOON010000669.1 GCA_026713405.1 Gammaproteobacteria bacterium | reverse complement strand
GCCGGCACAGCGTGGTCACCGCCTGGCAGGTGCGCAGGCCGTCGCCGTAGGCGCCGTCCGCGCCGCGCCGCGATCCTATGCGGTCGACGATGACCGGCAGCACGCCGGCGAACACCGACGGGTGCAGGCGGTGGGCGCGCGCCACGGCGCTGTATAGATCCATTACGTCCCAGTAGTGGTGGATCTCTTCGGCGTCCGTGCCGTCACGAATGATCCGCTCGAGCCAACGTTGCGCCGCCCTGGTACCCGGCGTATCGCCGAGGCAGGCTACGACGTTGGCGTTCACGACCGCATCGGCATCGTTGACCGGCGCATTCTCGAGCCAGGTGTGAAACAGACCTTCCGGGCTGCGATGTCCCATCAAAACCTGTTCGTACCACCCGCCGAGCAGCATGGGATGAAAACCAACGGCCAAATTGCAGATGGACGTGGAGTCGGCATCCGGCGTCATATGCGGCCAGTAGCGCCAGACGCCTGGCCGCTCTACTGTCGCCGCCGAGTAGCGTTTCGTGCGAGCGATGATCGCTTCGGCGCGCGGGTCCGCAACGCCGTGCAGCGACAGGGAGCCCAGGGCGCCGACGAAAGGGTTTGTATCGACGCGCCTGTCGTTGGGACGGTCGATTTTGAACCATTCGCAAAGCCAGCGCCCGTCCTCGGATACGCCGGCGCTGAGAAACTCAAGCCCCCTGTCGATCGCCTGGCCGGCGGCGTCCGCCAACTCCAACAGTGGTTGCGGCAAGTCGGTCATTTGAATGATCCTTGAACGGCTTCAGGTGGCAACTAGACGGGCGCCGACGTAGGCCTTCGACTGCACAGCGTCCCTCTCCCCCCCGAGAATCAGCTTGAAGTGGTTGACTCCCGAAAGCAACGTCAGCGTCTCCTGCTCACCGAAGAGCAGCTCGCGGCTGCGCCACTGCCGGATCGCCTGGACTTTCTCCGGCGTTGCCAGGTTGCGCTCGCCCAGGTAATCGAGCAGCACATGCCAACTGGCCGCAGGCGTCCGAAGCCAACCAAGTCCGCGATACAGCTCGAAACCGACCCTCGGGCGAAGCCCGGACGCGTCCAGGTCGCAGGCCAGCCCGATGCGGGGGAGCAGCGCGTCGAGGCCGTCGGACAGGTGCGCCACCAGGTCGAGATCGCCGCGCCAGCCGGCGCGGCGCAGGAAGTCAGGGGCTTCGCGTAGCGCCAGGGAGAATAGGAGGCGCAACGCCCGAGTTTCTCGCATGGGGAAGGCGCCCACGTGGGAGCACCCGGCCCCCGCCGGCAAGGCGGCGAAAAGCGCCTCCACGGCCAGTCGTTCGGCGGGACTCTCTTCGCGGCCCACCGCCGCTGACAGCGCGGCCGTCATCACGCCCGGGTTGCCGAGCTTCTCCCGCCGCCGCGTCCCATGCACCAGTGGGTGGGCAGCATCGTCCTGCCGATGGGCTTCGAGGAACACAGCCGGCGGCGCCGGCCGATGGATCTGCGCTTCCACGACGTCGTACTCCAGGATCGCGTCGCTGAGCCAGCGCGACAGGAAGCTGCCGGGGCGCCCGACCTCCGTAAGGTACCAGCCCAATGCGGCCTCCGGCGGCGTGGCATCGTCCCGGGCGCCGCGCTCGACGAGATACCGCCCGAAGCGCGCGCCGGGCGCGGCCACCAGGAAAAAGTCGCAAGCGGGCCGGGGGTCAGAAAACCTGCTCTCGAAACCGAATGTCGTCTCGAGCGCACAGGCCGGGAGGTGGTGCACATGCTGGAGAAGATCCGCCGCGCCCCTTTCGGACAAAATGGCGGGCGGAAGCGCGCGGCAGACGGCCTCGAGAACGGCATCAAGCCGCCCGTCGAGAGCCGTCCGGGCGGGTCGCTCCGAACGAGTCCCCACCTGGTCAGGCAAGCAGTTTTTTCGCATCCTTCAGCAACAACAGGACTTGATCTTCCTGGATGGGGGAAGGGATGTAGCCAAATCGCACCCAGAAATTTCTGGAGTCGGACTTCGAGTAACCCACCATGGCCAACAACCCGGCTTGTTCAGAAATCAGCAGGCTGCGCCGGATTGCATCCTTCAGCATCCCTTTACAAATACCGTGTCCTTGATATTCCCGGCAAACCGCCATACGGTCGGTATTGACCACGGGAAGGAATCGCCCCACTCCTGCACGCACCCGTTGAGGCGCTTCACGTGTATCAATTTGTCCTACCGTCAGGTTGAAGTATCCGACCACGCGCGCATCACCTGTCACTACAAAGGTTTTCATCGAACCGTTCGCCTGGGTTCGGCGGGCATGGAAATGCAACCAGTCACTCATCATCGGCACGCCACAATCAAACGCTTTCAGGTCATGTTCCGGGGCAAGAGGAACGGGACTATGTATTGTCGCATCATCCCAAGGTGATGGAGTGGAAAACAATCTTTGCAAACCGGGATTATCAGTTGGCGGCCGGTCAAGCAATTCGAGTAAGGCCTGGTACCGGTCAATGGCCGGGGATGGTGTCATGGGATGCCCCTGTACCTGTTGTCCGGCCAATATGTTATCACGTTACCTTGTTTGGCTACATGTCCAGGTTCGCCGGGGCAAGGCTATGATATGATTAACGGCAGCCCTGACACTGTGACTGAATATGAAAGGCTCAATCCGTATGACAGGCAGGATCGTCGCGGTGGCTGCTCTCGCGCTGTCGGCGGCTATAACGGCAACGCTGATGGCGACGCGGCCGCAACTTGACCCGAGCGAGTACAAACCCGTTCCGCAGTCGGTGCGCGTCCTCCACGCCAAGCCCGGCGCCGAGCGCATGGTGGTGCATTCCCAGGGGACGGTCTCGCCCCGCACCGAGGCCGAGCTCGTGCCGGAAATCTCGGGCAATGTCTTGTGGACCTCTCCGAATCTGGTAGCAGGAGGCTTCTTCGAGGAAGGTGAGCGGCTGTTGCGCATCGATGACCGGGACTACCGGTACGCCGTCGAACAGGCCCGCGCAGCGGTCGACCGTGCGCTAGCAGAAAAGGAATTTGCCACCTACGAGCTCGAAAGGATGCGGGGCCTTGAAGCAGGCGATTTCATCAGCCCGTCCAACATCAGGGCAGGCGAAAGGAACGCACGGGTGGCCGAAGCTGCACTCGCCGACGCTCGCGTGGCGTTGAAGAAGGCTGAACTCGATCTCTCGAGAACAGAGGTGCTTGCGCCGTTCGCCGGGCTCGTGCGTAGCGAGCAGGTCGACCCCGGCCAATTCGTCAGCCGCGGCAACGCCATCGCGCGGCTGTACGCGGTGGACTACATGGAGGTGCGCCTGCCTATCGCGGACCGGCAGTTCGACTACCTCGACATCGCGTCCATGCAACGTGGCGCCCTCCACGAATCCATGGCCCCGGAGGTCAGGCTGTCGGCCGAGTTCGCGGGGAAGCACTACACCTGGCGCGGCAGGATTGTGCGCACCGAAGCCGAGATTGATGCGCGCAGCCGCATGGTCAATGTGGTGGCGAGCGTCCGTAACAACGCCAAGGCTGCCCTAGCCGATCCCAAGTACATCGCCCCGCCGGTGGGTCTCTTCGTGCAGGCGGAAATCCAGGGGCGCTCCATCGACAACATCGTCGTTGTACCCCGTTCGGCCATTCGTGACGGCAACCAGGTGCTAGTGGTGGACAACGATGACCGGTT
>JAPOON010000668.1 GCA_026713405.1 Gammaproteobacteria bacterium | reverse complement strand
GCCTGAGTGTAGGCAGTGGCCTGATCGGTAATGGACAGGGCGTCGCGCATGCTGCCCCGGGTGGACCTTGCGATGATGCGCAGGGCATCGGGCTCGAATTCGACACCCTCCGCGGTCAGGGTCTCGCCGATGTAGCGGGCAATCTCGTCGCGGCCAATGTTCTTGAGCTGGAACTGCAGGCAGCGCGACAACACCGTGACCGGCACTTTCCTGGGATCGGTGGTGGCAAGCAGGAACTTCACGTGTTCCGGGGGTTCTTCCAGGGTCTTCAGAAAGGCGTTGAAGCTCGACGCTGACAGCATGTGCACCTCGTCGATGAGATACACCTTGAAACGCCCCCGGCTCGGCAGGTACTGGGCGTTGTCGAGCAGTTCACGGGTGTCGTCCACCCGCGTTCGGGAAGCGGCATCGACCTCGATCAGGTCGATGAAGCGGTTCTCCTCGATCTCCCGGCAGATCGAGCAGGAACCGCAGGGCGTCGAGGAAACGCCGGCTTCGCAGTTCAGGCTCTTGGCGAGAATGCGCGCAATGGTGGTCTTGCCGACGCCCCGCGTACCGGTGAACAGGTACGCATGGTGAACGCGCCCGGAGTCCAGCCCGTTGCTCAGCGCCCGGACCACATGATCCTGGCCGATCAGGCCCTTGAAATCCCTGGGACGCAGCCGCCTGGCTAGCACTTGGTAGCTCATCGCCGCTATTCTAATGTTCATGCCCTCTGCAAGGCACCCCAAACTTCATCGGAAGCGCTTGCGGAGGCAGTTTTCTGCAAGGCCTCCGGTCGTCGACGGGCGCAGTTTCCGCAAATGAGCTTCCAATCGGACCGTCTGGTCATCGGCCACCGCGGCGCCGCCGGCCTCGCCCCCGAGAACACGCTGGCCGGCTTTGCCCATGCCGCCGCCCTTGGCGTTCACGGCGTTGAGCTGGATGTGCACTGCGTCGACGGGCGCCTGCTGGTCATTCACGACGACCGTCTGGACCGAACTACATCCGGGAGTGGCGACATTCAAAGCCACGGCATCGGGCAATTGCGCGCCCTCGACGCCGGGGGCGGACAGCCCATTCCCTTTGTTGAGGAAGTTTTCGAGGCCCTGCCCCCGGAAGTGGGCATCAACGTGGAATTGAAGGGGCCGGCTACCGCGGAACCGGTATTCGCGATGCTTGGGGATTTCGTGCACCAGCATCGGGACGTGCTGGTTTCTTCATTCGACCTCGACGAGTTGCGGCGGTTTGCGCAAGTCGCCCGGGGCGCGTTCGACGTTGCGCCCCTGTTTCAGCGATGGAACGGGAGGATTCCGCAGGCCGCTGCCGAATTGGGCGCCTGGTCGGTGAACCTGGGCGTTCGCGCCACGACGCGCAGGCACGTTCAGGAACTGAGGTCTGTGGGATTGAGGGTGCTGGTCTATACGGTGAACGACCCGGTTGACGCACAACGGCTGTTTTCCTGGGGCGTGACGGGAATTTTCACCGACTTTCCCGACCGCATGATAGGCGCCGTCGCCCAGGCCAGGGAGTGACCTGATATGGCGCCACCTCGCTTGCCGAGCATTGACAACCGGCGCTCAGCCGCGCTCGAGGTCGGCGATCTCGTCCGAAAGGCGAAATTTCCTGTCGGTAACGATCTTTTCCAGGACTTCGACGCGTTGCCTGACCTCTTCGAGCTCCTCGCGGACACCGCCGTCCTCCTGCGTGCCGAGTTGCTGCTGACGGAGCTTGATGTATCTGGTGGCCACCCCCGCACTGGTTGAGATCAGTACGATAAGGACCACCATCATGAATACGCCTTCCATCTATCTTTTCCCGTTCTTGTGTATCAACTCCCCGACAGCCCGGCCATCGAGGATTCAAAAGCCGCCTGCAACCGCGCGTTCCCACTCCCGCAACGTCCAGGCCCCATTTTTGCGAAAAAGGTTGCTGATTTCGTCAAGTTCCCGCCCGGCCACCGTTATCTCGCCGGGCCGGGGCGATGCCCCGTCAGTTCGTTGAATTCCTTCTGCAGTTCGTATCGGCCCGAGGTGACGTGGAACTCGATCCGGCGCAGCCGCAGTTCCACCTGCGCCAGGTCGGCCCGCAGGTTTCTCAGGCTGCGTCTTGGCGACAGTTTCGGGCCCAGCTCCGGTGCGGGGGAAAAATGGTCTTCCGGGCCGGATGACCCCGGCTTCCTATCATCGAATTCCCGGTCCGGCGGCGGATTCAGAACGAAATACAGAATCCAGTACGCGGGGAAGACGATGCTGGGAATGAATATCAGACCGGTCACCGCCACGCATCGGACCACCCACATCTCTGCGCCAAGATAGTTGGCGATGCCCGCGCACACACCGACAATCCTGGCGTTCGAGGGATCTCGATAGAGCCGGAGCGTGGGGCGCCCGATGCGGCGCTTCCGCGCGCTGTGCCTGCTGCCGCTCATCACTGCCCACCCCGCATGCGGTCCCGCCATTCCGGCGTCTGTGCATCCAGGATTGCCTCGAGCGTTTCAATGCGCTCGGCCATCCGGCCGGCCTCGGCGGAAAGCGCCTCGAGTTCCAGGCGCTCTTCCTCCGAAAGCGCGCCCTGGACCTGCTGCTTGCTGCGATAGTGCATGAAGATCCAGATGGGCGCGACGACGGCAAGAAAGACGACGGCGGGGACAAACAAGGCAACTACTATGCCGTCCATGGTGTCTCCTAACTGCCTTTCGCGTCGTCCTGCCCGCCGCTGATCCTGGCCTTGAGTTCGCGCAGTTCGTCCTCGATGGTGTCGCCCTGCTCCAGCTCGTCAATCTCGTCGGCCAGCGTCTTCTTGCCCATATCATACGCCTCGATCTGGCCCTCGATGTCATCCATCTTGCGCTCGTAGAGCTCGAACCGATGGATGGCATCGTCGACGTTGTGGTCGCTGAGCTGCCGCCGCACCCCGAGCCGGGTCTTGGCCGCCTTGCCGCGCAGCACGATCGTGTTCTGGCGGGTCTTGGCATCCTTGATCTTGGCCTGCAGCGCGCTTACATCGACGTTGAGTTTCTCCAGGGTCTGATCGACGATTTCGAGTTCCCGGGTAAGCGCCTCGGCCGCTTCGCTTGCCTTGTTCCGCTCGCCGAGCGCGCCCTTGGCGAGGTCGTCACGCCCTTTGCCGACGGCCACCTCGGCCTTGCGCTCCCACTCCCCGGCCTCCGCGGTCAGCCACTCCTGGCGCCGCAGCAGTTCCTTGCGGTCTGCGATGGCCCGGGCGGAGGTGGAGCGCACTTCCACGAGGGCCTCTTCCATTTCCTGAATGATGAGCCGCACCATCTTTTCCGGGTCTTCCGCCTTGTCGAGCAGGGCGTTGAGGTTGGAGTTGATGATGTCGGTCATGCGCGAAAAGATGGTCATGTTCGGTGTGCCTCCTTGGTTGAGCCCGTTGAACGCCTGTATTGAGCGCTCTTCGTCACAGAAGGCTGTACAGAATTCGTGCCAGTTCTTGACGTGGCCAGTAAAACCTTACTTTTCAACTGTTTAGACTCGCGAGGCCAACCCCTTGCAGTCAGCAGATCTATTGCGGCACCAATCACGAGTGGTTTAGTTCACCAATAGTTGGCAAAATTCGCAACATGCGCAACGAACCGGAAAGGCTTCTCGGTGAGGCGCCCGCATTCCTCGGAGTACTGGAAGCCGTCTCGCAGATCGCGCCGTTGGAAAAACCGGTGCTCATCGTCGGTGAGCGGGGTACCGGCAAGGAGCTGATCGCCGAACGCCTGCACTTCCTGTCGAACCGGTGGGAAGGCCACTACCTCAAGATGAACTGCGCGGCCATCGCCGACTCGCTGCTGGAGAGCGAGCTGTTCGGCCACGACGCCGGAGCATTCACCGGCGCCTCGCGCACCCACCAGGGCCGCTTCGAACGGGGGCACGGCGGCACCCTTTTCCTGGACGAACTGGCCAGCACCTCGGCGCTTGTGCAGGAGAAACTGCTGCGCGTCATCGAATACGGCGAGTTCGAGCGCGTCGGCGGCAAGAAGACGCTACACTGCGATGTGCGGCTGGTGGCCGCGACCAACGAAGACCTGCCCCACCTTGCGGATGCCGGAAAATTCCGCCACGACCTGCTCGACCGCCTGGCCTTCGATGTCATCACCCTGCCGCCGTTGCGGGAAAGACCGGGCGATATCCTGATGCTCGCCGAGCACTTTGCAATCAACATGTCGGCGGAACTGGGGCGGGAGATTTTCGCCGGGTTTTCCGCCGAGGCGCGTGACGCCCTGCGAGGCTATCCGTGGCCCGGGAACGTGCGGGAGTTGAAAAACGTCGTCGAGCGGTGCGTGTACCGGGCGGAGGCGGAAGAACCGGTGGAGGAGATCGTGTTCGATCCGTTTGAGTCGCCGTACCGGCCTTCGTCGCGCACCTCCGACAGCAACGTGACAACTGCGGGCAGTGAACGGGCCACCCTCGGGGACCCTTATAGCACAGCCGACGCCGGGGCAGACACTGACGGGACCGCGACGCCGGCCAGGCAGTCGTTAACCGGCGACTTCCCCATCGATCTGCGACATGAAGTACGAGACTACGAAATCGCCACCATCAACGCGGCGCTCGACGCAGCCAGGCACAATCAGCGCAAGGCGGCGGAGCTGCTGAAGCTGACCTATCACCAGTTTCGGGGCTACCTGAAGAAGTACGAGATTCTCAAGCAGGACTGAGGCGCCGCGGAGCCCGTTTCGCTGGATTCCTCCGGTCCGGTGACACACCGGCCGACTTCACCGGAAAGCGGGGTCTTCGATCCCGCCGGGTATCAACCCATATCCGCGAGCAATTCCCGGCAGAACCGACCGACGTCGTCACGAATACGTCTGAACACATCCGTCAATTCCAATTCGCTCATGTCCGGATAGTCGGGGTCTTCGAATGACCGGTGCAAGACGCGTTTGGCACCGGGAAACACCGGGCACTGTTCGCGAGCGGAATCGCAAACGGTGATCACCAGGTCGAATGGTTGATCGATATAGCTTTCCACCGGATCGGAGGTGTGCGTCGAGAGGTCGATGCCGACCTCTTCCATCACCCGAATCGCGATCGGGTGAACGCCCTTGGGTTCGGTGCCGGCACTTTCCACCGCGACACCGCTTCCGCCGAGGTGCCGCAGCCAGCCCTGTGCCATCTGCGACCGTGCCCGGTTGCCGGTGCAGATGACCAGGATGCGGAACGGTCGGCTATCTCGATGCGACATGCGGTTTACTCAGAACTGGACTCGCTGTTCGCCCGGAGGCAAGCGCTAGTTGGGCGACTGACACGGGTGAATTTACTGACTGGAAACCGTTGATGCCAGGGGATTTCGTCGATCCGGATGGGGAATGGGCTCTTGCACGTCTACCGCGGCGCGGGCGTCGCCTTATTCGGCATGAAGCCGGTATACTCCGCATCCCCGGAGAGGTGGCCGAGCGGCTGAAGGCGCTCCCCTGCTAAGGGAGTATGGGGTGACACTCATCGAGGGTTCGAATCCCTCCCTCTCCGCCACTAATTCGTCAAATATTGTTTATATTCAACGGGTTACATACTACCTTCTGATACAGTTATCACTCCTTATATCAGAAATCTGTCGGCTACTCGGGATACGTTCTGATCCGTGACGACATGACGCAATCAGGATACGGGTATCCCGCGCACGTCCAGACCAACCATCAACCGCGCATGTGGCGACGCGCTGAGAAGATCGGCAAGTGCACCTCGGAGTGCATTGGGGTAACGCATCAGTTACCATGCCTCGATGATCGAAATCGAGGAGTTCGTCGATGCCGGAGGAAGCAGTCCTTTCGGTCGCTGGGTGAGTGGCCTTGATCG
>JAPOON010000667.1 GCA_026713405.1 Gammaproteobacteria bacterium | reverse complement strand
GGCCCGCTGGTGGTGGGCGCCGTCTGGCGGGGCGTCACCCGGGCCGGGGCCTTTGCGGGGCTGTTCGGTGGCGTGATCGTGTTCAGCATCACCCACAGCGGCGCGATCGACCCGCAGTGGTTCAACCCCGGCGCGCTCCGCGACGCGGCGGCCTGGCTGCACGGTGAGGCGCCCAACCCCTGGTCCTGCGCGGCCATGGGCGAAGTCGTTTCCGTGGCTCTTACCTGGGCGGTATCGAAGCTGACCCAACCGTTGCCGGAAGAGCATCTCCGTCAGCTGTTCGATGCGCCTCCAATGGAAGAACAGGCAGCCTGAACTGCGTTGCTGCCGTTGCCAGTGTCCTTTGTCACAAATGCGTTGCACTTCAGAGGGCGCAAAACCGCCGACGACAAGGCGCGGTCCGCCGCGCATGTTTGCACGTTCACAAGGACTGCAACACCGCCATCGATGTTTTGCGCCCGCCCCTCTCCCCCTTCCCGTTGCGACGCCGGGCTCTTGCCACGGGCCGCCAGGTAATGCACGTCCATCGGTTCGATTACCGGAGCAAGCCGTTTGAAGTGCGATTCGGCGACGACGGTACGGTGGAGCTCTGCCTGGACGGCGTGGTGCGCAAGCGGCGCCAGCCGTCGGGGAACGCGCCGATGTACCTGTGGACCAATGTCGAGCTGCAGTGGGAGGAACATCACTTCGTGGAGGTGCGCTACTGGCCGGGGAACGGCCGCCTGCTGATCACGGCCAACGGCGACCCGCTCCACGACGAGGCGTTGCCGGCATCAGGAATCACGGAGTAACGCCAGCCCGACCGACTCACGAATGAACGTAGCGAGGTTGGCAAGCTGCGGAGTAGTGAAAACGCTGGGTGGCGCCGAATTGCGGGTTACCCGGTTGCCGATGCCTCCGGCCGGGGAGGCACGATCAGCCCCTTGATGTCCCCCGCGATGACGTAGAGCGACGGCACCAGCACGAGGGTGATCAGCGTCGCGAACAGGATGCCGAAGGCCACCGAGACGGCCATGGGAATCACGATCTGCGCCTGCATGCTGGTTTCCAGCACCATCGGTATCAGCCCGAAGAAGGTGGTCAGCGAGGTGAGCAGGATGGCGCGGAAGCGCGCGGCGCCGGACTGAATCGCCGCTTCGATCTGGTTTGACCCGGAGGCCACGGCCTTGTTCACGAAGTCGACCATGATGAGGCTGTCGTTCACCACCACGCCGGAGAGGGCGATGATGCCCATGATCGATACGGCACTGACCGCAAGGCCGAGCAGCATGTGGCCGAACACGGCGCCGACGATGCCGAACGGAATCACGCCCATGATGATCAGTGGCTGCAGGTACGATCGCAGGGGAATCGCCATTAGGGCGTAGATGCCGAACAGCGCAATGCCGAACCCGATCAGAACCTGGATGAAGCCGACGCGTTCCTCGTAGGCGCTGCCGGCCACATCGGTCGAGATGCCGGGATACCGTGCGCGCAACTGCGGCATGTAGTCCTCGGTGATTTCGCTGGTGATCTGGCCGGGTTCGACGACGTTCAGGTCGGTGCGGGCGGTGACGCGGATGCTGCGCTGGCCGTCGACCCGCTGGATGGAATCGTAGCCCTGTTCCAGGGCGTATTCCGCCACTGCCGCAAAGGGCAGTTCACGGCCGTCGGGCGTGCGTACCCACATGTTCTCCAGGTTGCCCAGGGATTGCCGCTCGGACCGCGGATAGCGCACCATGACGCGCACTTCCTGGTCGCCGCGCTGGATGCGCTGCGCTTCGGCACCATAGAACGCCGTGCGCACCTGTCGCCCAAGCTCCTGCAGCGTGAGCCCGGAGGCCTCGGCTTCCGGCTTGATGGCCAGGCGCACCTCTTCCGGCCCGGCATTGGCGGAAACCTGGATCTCGAAGACGCCGTCGAAACCGGCCAGGTGCTCTTCCAGATCCGCCGCTGCCCGCTCCAGTTGCCCGAAGTCGCGCCCCGCCAGCTTGAAGTCGATGGGCGGGCCGCCGCCCATGTGCATGGTGGACATGAAGCGCAGTTCCCTGGCGCCGGGAATCTCCCCGACTTCACTGCGCCAGCGCTGCTCCACGGCCTGTGGCGTCACCTCGCGGTCCTCTCCGCCCGCCAACTCCACGAAAAAGAATCCGAAGCGCCCATCGCGAATGTAGGTGAACACGTTCTTGATGATGTCCTCGTCCGTGCCCGTCTCGTCCTTGAGTTGCTCGTTGACCCGGCCCAGGGCGCCGTTCATGCGTTCCACCACGCTGGCAACCAGCGATTCGGGGGCGCCGTCGTAGAGTTCGAGATTCGCCGCCAGCATGTCCTGCTCGACTTCGGGGAAGAAGACGTAGCGCACCTTGCCGCCGAGCACGAGGCTGACGGTCAGGATCAACAAGCCCAGAAACAGCGAAAGCGTCGTGTACCGGTGCCGGATGGCCAGGTTCAGCATCGGCTTGTAGCGACGATCGATGAAATCCTTCAACCAGCGGTCGACCACCTCGGCGGGCCCCTTGCCGCTGCCGGAGACGTGGGAAGAGCGCATGATGGCCAGGTGGGAGGGCAGGATGAGCTTGGACTCCACCAGCGAGAACGCCAGGCACAGTACGACCACCCAGCCGACCGAACCGGTCAGGGCGGCCAGCGCTCCGCCGGTGAACAGCATGGGCAGAAAGGCCATGATGGTGGTCAGAACGCCGAACGTCGCGGGTACGGCGACCCGCCGCGCTCCGGCGACGATGTTGGTGGTGGAATAACCCTCGCGTTCCGTCTCCGCATAGACAGACTCCGCCACCACGATGGCATCGTCGACCACGATGCCCAGCACCAGGATGAAGCCGAAGACGCTGATCACGTTGATGCTGATGCCGATGGCCGGCAGGGGCAGCATCATCAGCGCGCCGAGAAAGGCCACCGGCAGCCCGACGATTACCCAGAAAGCGAACTTCAGGTGCAGGAACAGGCCCAGTATTGCGAACACCAGGATGGCGCCGATGAACATGTTCTTGAACATCATGTTCATGCGGCTTTCGAGGTGCTGGCTGACATCGCCCCAGCTTTCCATCTTCACGCCCGGGGGCATGGCGGCGCCGGCTTCCTCTACATAGGCCCGCACCGCGGCGGTGACGTCGAGTTCGTTTTCGTCCTCCGTGCTCATCACTGCGATGCCGAAGCTGCGCTTGCCGTTGAAGAAAGCGTAGGACTCCGTCTCGGCGAAAGCGTCTTCAATCGTGGCGATGTCGCCCAGCCTGATACGGGTACCGTCTTCCCGGGAGATCAGCACGATCCGCTCGAATTCCTCGCCGGTGTAGGCCTGGCCCTTGGTGCGCAGGCGGATGTCGCCGCCTTCGGAACGGATACTGCCGCCGGGCAGGTCCACCGACCAGGCGCGGATGGCCAGGGCCACCTGGTCGAGGGTAAGGCCGTACTGGCGCAGGGTGATCTCCGGGATCTGCACCGAGATCTCGAAGGGGCGGGAGCCGCGCACCTCGGCGTAGCTCACCTCGTCGAGTGCCATGATCTCATCGCGGATGCGTTCGGCGAGGTTCTTCATGTCCCGCTCGTCCATGTCGCCGGAAACCTGGACGGTGATTGCCTCCTGGCGAAACTTGGCCTTGCTGATGATGGGACGCTCGGTTTCCACGGGGAAGGTGGAGATGCTGTCGATCGCCAGCTTTACCTCGTCGAGGACGGCGGCGGCGTCGAATCCGTCGCGCACTTCGATGCTGACCCGGCCCGAGCCTTCCCGGGCATAGCCGAAAACCTGCTTGATGCCCTCGATGTCCTGAATGGCCTCTTCGATCTTGACGACCACCCCTTCTTCCACTTCCGCCGGCGCCGCGCCCCGGTAGGGGACCTGCACCTCGATGTTGTCGAACTCGAAATTGGGGAAGGTCTCCACGGTGATGCTGAAGGCGCCGTAGAGGCCCATCGAGATGATGAAGAACATCAGCAGGTTCGCCGCCACGTGGTTGTGGGCGAACCAGCCGATGATGCCGCCGCGCACCGGGTTTGCCGTCAGGCCCGGAGGTTGCTCGCTCACGAGGTGCGTACCGGCATGCCGGGCAGCGGTTGCTCCATGGGCGTGATGCAGATGCGGTCGCCGGCTTCGAGCCCCCCGTCAACGTAGACGGTGTCCGTATCGGCCCGCACGATGCCGATCTCGGCGGCCTGCAGCCGGTTGTCCTCATCCACCAGCCAGACGGTGGTTCCCTTGTACAGGGCGTGGCGCGGCACGGCGAACAGGGCGCCGGCATTCCTGCCCTGGACTTCGGCGTTCACGAAGGTGCCGATACGCAGGGGTTCGGGACGGGCGTTATCGATGCCGTAGGGGTCCTGCACCTGGGCGACGGCGTACAGCACCCGGGTGCGGTTGTCGAAGATGCCTTCGGTGCGGGTCACCGCGCCGTCCCACCGCTGATCCGCACCGGCGACCCTGGCGGTCAGCGTGACGGGAACCGGTGTTGCGCCTGTCGTCCGGGGCAGGTCCAGGAACTGGAGGTCGGCTTGAGTGAGAGGCAGCCGGACTTCCGCGTAATCCACCGCGAATATTCCTGCAAGCCGGTCGCCGACCCGCACGTACTGCCCCACGTCTGCCAGTTTTTCCCGAACCATGCCGCTGTAGGGTGCCCGGATCGAGGTGCGTTCCAGGTCGCCTTCGGCTTCGATGAGTTCCGCTTCCGCGGATTCCAGTTGCGCGAGTGCCGCGGCGAGTTGCGGCTTGCGCAGCACCAGTTCCGACGGAGCCTCCCTGGTGTGCCCGTGTCCCGCGTGCTCCTGCTGCCAGTCTTCGTCCGCCTGCAGTTGCTGCAGGCGATGCCAGTCCTCGAGCGCGTAGCCGGCCATGGCGTTCTCGGTCGCAACCTGGGTCCTCGCCGAGGCGACATTGGCCCGGGCGCGCTTGACGCGGGCATCGTAGATGCGGGGGTCGATGCGCACGAGCAGTTCGCCCGCGTTAAAGAACCCGCCGCTCACGAACGAGGGCGATACCTCGACGATCTGGCCGCTCACCTCCGAGATCAGCGTGGTTTCCGTGCGGGGCGCGACCTCGCCCTGGGTGGTGACGGTGAACGTCGTCGGAACGCGGGCGGCGGTGAGGGTGTCCACCAGCAGCACCGGCGGCTGGCGCGGCTGCTGTTTGGCTTCGGGCCGGTTCAGCACCAGCGCGGAACCTATGCCGACGGCAACGACCAGTACCGCGATGGGAGTGACGATCCTTCGGAGCATGAAGCGGCTCGGGGGCACCTGCCCGATGTGGGATGCGGATTATAGCGCCTGAATCCGTCGACAAGCCGCAATGCTCAGCGTGATCGGGCACTTTCGCCGGAGCGCGTGCCGGGAGAGAATCCACCCCATGAAAACGCGGGCACGAGAGGCGCGATCGTTGAACGCGTCCGTATTCGGGCGTGACGGCTACATCGTGGTCAAGGGCATGGTCGATGCAACGGTATGCGAGGACGTTCGCGCCTCGGTGCAGGCAGCGCTCGACCCGCTGCTCGGCGCGGCGGAATTCGAGGCGGACGTAGGCTACCCGGGCGCCCCGTGGGGGCTCGATTCAGCGGGTGGCCGCACGCCCCGGCGCTTGCTGTTCGCTGCCTCGCGCTTTCCGCGCCTCAAGGCATGGGCGACGGGCCGGCGCATGCGTTCGGAACTGGCGGCCTATCTCGGCGACGAGCCGGTGCTGTCGCAGTGCCACCACAACTGCGTCATGACCAAATCGCCGGGTTACAGCAGCGCCACGCTGTGGCACCAGGACATACGCTACTGGTCGTTCGACCGGCCGGAACTTGTCTCTGTCTGGCTGGCGCTCGGCGATGAAACCAACAGCAACGGGGCGCTGAAAATCATTCCCGGCAGCCATCGCCTGGACCTCGACCGGGGGCGCTTCGACAGGGACCTGTTTCTGAGGCCCGACCTGCCGGAAAACAAGGGGCTGATCCGGCAGGCGCGGGACGTGGTCATGCAGGCGGGCGATGTGCTGTTCTTCCACTGCCGGGCGATTCATGCGGCGGGCAAGAACCGCAGTGAAGAGGTCAAGCTGTCCTGTGTTTTCACCTACCACGATACGGAAAATCGCCCGATCCCGGGTACGCGTTCCGACCGCTATCCGGGATTGCCGCTCCACGGTACCGGCGGCCGGGCAGGGTAGTCGTTCTTCCGCTCTCATTGCCGGCTAGGGCCATGAGGCCGCTCTGCCTCGGCTGCCCGGTTGCGACCGCTGGCGCGGCAGGGGCCTCTTGGCGTAGGGTTCGCGCTCGATTCCCGATAGTGGAGGCCGGATTCCATGGCGGTCAAGCTCGCCGTCCTCGACCTTGCGCCCATCGTCGAAGGGGGCGATGCCGCCCGCGCGTTTGCGAACTCGGTGGATCTTGCCCGGCACACCGAGCGGTTGGGCTATGTGCGCTATTGGGTCGCCGAGCACCACAACATGCGGGGAATCGCGAGCGCTGCCACGGCGGTGGTGATCGGGCACATCGCGGGGGCTACCTCGACCCTGCGGGTGGGCGCCGGGGGCGTCATGCTCCCCAATCACGCGCCGCTGGTGATCGCGGAGCAGTTCGGCACCCTGGAGTCGCTGTATCCCGGGCGCATCGACCTCGGCATCGGTCGGGCGCCGGGCACCGATCAGATGACGGCGCATGCCCTGCGGCGCACGCTCACCGGCAATGTGGACGACTTCCCCCGGGACGTGATGGAACTCCGTGACTATTTCGCGGAGCCGAAACCGGACCGGCACGTCCGGGCGGTGCCGGGGGCCGGCCTGCAGGTACCGCTGTGGATCCTTGGGTCCAGCCTGTACGGGGCGCAGCTTGCGGCGCTGCTCGGTTTGCCGTACGCGTTCGCCTCGCACTTTGCGCCGGCTGCGCTGGACCAGGCGCTGGCCACCTATCGCGAACATTTCGTGGCGTCGCCCCAGCTTGCGGAACCCTACCTGATGGCGGGATTCAACGTCATTGCCGCCGACACGGACGAGGAGGCCCGGTTCCTGCGCACCTCATCGCAGCAGTCCTTCCTGAAGCTGCGCACGGGGAATCCGGGGCAACTGCCGCCGCCAGTGGCGGACTTCGAAGCGAGCCTGGGCCCGGCGGAACGCCACCTGCTCGGGCAGATCACCGCCTGCTCCGCCGTGGGCGCGCCCGGTACCGTGCGTGACGAAATGAAGGCTTTCATCGAACGCACGGGTGTCGACGAGGTGATTGTCTCCGCCCATATCTACGATCACGGTGCGCGCCTGCGCTCCTACGAGATTGCCGCGGAGGTGGCTGCGCAACTATAGGGTGCCCTTGCCCAGGTCGAGGGCGCCCCGGGCCAGGTTGAGCCGCAGCACGTCGGATGCGCCTTCCGCCAGCCGCCAGGCCCGAACCCGCCGGTACAATGTCTCCAGTGGATGCCCCACCACCAGCGCCTGCCCACCGTGCAGCTGTATGGCGGTGTCGACGATTGCCGTGATGGCCTCGGTCGCGAACACCTTGCACATGATGGTTTCGTTGATTGCGTTCGCGCCGGACTCGGCCAGCCGCGCGGTGCGGTACAGCATGCTGCGCGCCGCGAAGGCCCCGGTGCGCATGTCGGCGTAACGCAGGCGCACGCCTTCCCTGTCACCGAGAGGCTTGCCGTGCCGGTCGGTCTTGGCGAGATGCTTCGTGGTGCGCTCGACGACCCAGCGGGCAAGGCCGACACTGTAGGCGCCGATCGCCAGGCGCGTATCCGAGATCTGCCCCATGGCCCGGGGCAGGCCCTCGCCGGGCTTGCCCACGATACGGTTGGCGGGCACGCGCAGGTCGCTGAACTCGAAGGCCGCGTGATGGCTGCCGTCCAGCGATTCGAAGCGCTCGGTCATCTGCACGCCGGGCGCCCGGGCGTCGATGACAACCATGGCAGGACCCCTCTCCTCGATGCGTACCAGCGTGTTGATGAAGTCTGCGTCGGCGCCGCCGGTGACGTAGGATTTGCAGCCGTTGACGACCAGGTCGTCTCCCTCAAGCCGGCCGGTGGTGGGATTGCTCTCCGGTTCCGTGAACCCGAAAGCGGGCCTCTTGGCGCCCCGCAGCATGGGCTGCAGATAGTCGCTGGCCAGGGGCTCGGCGCAGCCGGCGAGGACGCCGGGCCCCGGCCCGAAAACCGCGTCGAGGAACGGCGGATTGGCTGCTGCCAGTTCCTCGCGCACCACCGTCAGCGCCAGCGGCCCGGCGGCCGTGCCGCCATAGCGACGGGGCTGGGTCATTTGAAAAAACCCCGCCTCCCGGGCAGCCGCGACCACCTCGGGGCGCTCCCGGGTGGCGTGCAGACTTGCCGCGAACTCCGCGGCGCGGTCGCGCAATGCCTTCAGTTCGGGGGCAAGTTGGTCAGGCACGGGAAAGAGTCACAGCGCCGGCCCGATCATGATTACGATGATCATGAGGGCGCACAGGACCATGACGCCCACCGCGAACAGGATGATGCTTTCGCGCCGTGCCTGGTCGCTCAGGAACTTTTCCACTTCCTCGGGTTCCCGCGCGGCCATGGCGCTGGTCAGCCGGTAGCGCGTCAGTCCGTCCCGTTTCGGCAGGCGCACGAAGAGTTCCGGTGTGCGGTCCAGCATTTTCATGACCGGCATGAAGCCGATGCCGGTGTGCCGGACGATCTGGGTGGGGTGCAGCCCTTCGCCGGGATGCGCGAGAAAACAGCGGTACATCTCGAACAGTCTGCGGACTTTGCCGCGAAAGCGAAAGGTGAACGGGAACAGGCCAAACATGCGATTGTGCAGGTCGATTGCCGCGGGCGGCCCAAGTCTAACAGCAGTTGGGCAGTGCATATGCGGACCGTGCTTGTTGGGGGAAAACCACGGGTGTCCGGCAGGTTCCATGGCCGCCGCCTTCCCCGCGACCGCGGCCGGAAGTCCATGGACGTCGCGGGCCGGGATTGAAGCGCCCGTTTTCGCGCCGTTACACTGGCGTCCAGGGTCGATGCAGAGATTGAACAATGCAGGTGCTGCGAATCTATACGGGTGAGGATGGACGCTCGCATTTCGAGGACGTGGAACTTGAACTCGCCGCAGGAGGCGCCGTGGGGCGTATCTCCGAGCTGTTCCGCGGTCGCGGTGTCTGGTTCCGGGAGGTCGAGGGCGACTACAGCCTCGACTTTCACAACGCGCCGCGCAGGCAGTTCGTGGTCAACCTGACCGGCTCCGTCGACATTGGCATCGGCGACGGCACGGTCCGGCGCCTCGGCCCCGGTTCCATACTCCTCGCTGAGGACCTGGAGGGGGAAGGTCATACGAGTACGGCGGTTGACGGCGAACCGCGGCAGTGCCTGTTCATCCCCATAGATGACGGGGTGACGCTGTCTGGCGATACTGACCGCGGTTAAGGATTACCAACGAGTCGAATGCGGCGATGGGAAGACTTGAAGACAAGGTGTGCCTGATCACCGGCGCGGCGCGAGGCCAGGGCGCCGTGGAAGCGCGGCTTTTCGCGGCCGAGGGCGGTACGGTCTGGCTGACCGACGTACGGGATGAGGAAGGCCGGGCGCTCGCCGCGGAAGTCGGTGGCGAATACCGGCACCTGGATGTCCGCGATGCCGTAGCCTGGGACTCCCTGGTGGCCGAAATCCTCGATGCCGGGGGGCGTATCGATGTGCTGGTCAACAACGCGGGCATCTTTCAGGCGCGACGCCTGCTGGAGACCGAACCCGAGGAGTTCGAGACGGTCATGGCCGTGAACTGCACCGGGGTGTATCTCGGCATGCGGGCGGTCGCGCCGGCCATGGGCGAGACGGGTGGGGGATCGATCGTCAATATCTCTTCCATTGCGGGCCTCGCGGGGGCTCCGCGCGCGTTTGCGTACGGGGCCTCCAAGTGGGCGGTGCGCGGCATGACGAAAAGCGCGGCATACGAACTCGGGCGCCAGGGCATCAGGGTGAACTCGATACATCCGGGAATGATAGAAACCGAGATGCTCTACCAGGTTGCCGGCTACGCCGAGGACGGCAGAATGGCGCGCCGGGTGCCACTCGGCCGGGTGGGGGAGGCGGAAGAGGTTGCCCGGCTAGCCCTGTTCCTCGCGAGCGACGAGAGTTCATACAGCACCGGCGGGGAGTCCATCGTCGATGGAGGGCTCACGGCGGCCTGAGGGCAAGTGACAAGCGAGGGCGCGGCCAGCGCAGTTTGTATCTGCAACAACTTCCGGATATTCCGAAGTTGTCCAGACTAAACAAACGACACCCGTGAACTCGATGAGCGGCTTGGTGCGATGTGCGGGTTAAGCCGGAGTTCGCGCAATGACCACGCAACGGCACGGCGCCGGGTGGCCTTCTATTGTCAGGGCCTTGTCTTCGGGGTCCAGCGCCTCGGCCAGGGACTCGAATCGCATCCATGCCGTCGAGCGCTGTTCCGCCGTGGTGGTGAGGGCGGTGCTCACCACGAGCCCATCCTGAAATCCGCATTCCCTCATCCAGTCGAGGAGTTGGCCCGGCGCCGGTATGAACCGGACGTTTTTCATGCGCGCGTATCTGCCTTCGGGCACAAGGGGTGAGTCGCCGTCCACCACCAGGCTTTCGACCACTGCGAACCCGCCGGGGGCGAGGCATTGCTGCAGTCGACGGAGATGATCGAGAGGGTCGCGGCGGTGATAGATGACGCCCATGCTGAACGCCGCATCGAAGCGCCCCGCCGAGAGGCGCTCGGGCAATTCTTCAAACCTGAGGGGTAGCACCTGGTTTCTTCGGTCGCCGATGAATCGGTTGATGGCCTCGTGCTGCATGCAGTAGAGCACGGTGGGGTCGATGCCCACGACGAAGGCCGCCCCGGCGTCGAGCATGCGCCAGCCGTAATAGCCGTTGCCGCAGCCGACGTCGAGAACGCGCAGGCCCGCGAGTTCGACATGCGGCGCCACCCGCCGCCACTTGAACTCGGAGCGCCACTCGCTGTCGATGTGGACGCCGAACAGCGAAAACGGCCCCTTGCGCCAGGGGTGCAGCGCCTGCAGCGACTCGCGCAACCGCTTCGCGTCGCCTCTAGGCAAGTCGCCGGAAACGGTGACGGTGTCATCGAGTGAAACCGCCCGGGCGGACAGGGCGGGCAGGCTCTCAACGGCTCGTTGCCATCGGTCGAAGTCGCCGTGCCTGTGCAGGTTGCGCAGCAGCGCCTCGTCCAGGGGCGACCAGTCCGGCAACAGGGCGTGGAGCCCGTCGAATCGGGACGGCAAGATCTAGGCCCAGGCGACGAACGATGCCCAGTTCAGGCAGCGAAACCAGGTTCTCACCGGCTCGAACCCCGCCGTTTGCAGGCGCGCGAGGTGGGCTTCCTCGGTATCGACGATCATCACGTTCTCGAGCGCAGTGCGCTTGCGGCTGACTTCCAGTTCGCTGTAGCCGTTTGCCTGCTTGAAGGCCAGATGGGTCGCGTCGAAGAAAGCCTGCTCTTCCGCACCCGCGTAGTCGATCTTCTCGGAAAGCAGCAGCAGGCCGCCCGGTGCCATCTGCTTCCGGAACCGGCTCATCAGGGCCTGACGGTCGGCGGGAGGCAGGAACTGCAGCACGTAGTTCATGAGGACGACATCGGCGCCGCTGACATCGGTTGCGCGGAGATCCTGCAGGCGAAACTCTACCCGGCGGTCGTCCACGAGTTCCGCGGCGCGCTCGAGCATGGGCTTCGAGTTGTCCACGGCGACGATTCGCAATGGCGCATCTCCCACCTGGCTGAGCACCGCCAGAGTCGTTGCGCCGAGCGAGCAGCCGAGGTCGAAGACCAGCCCGCGGGGCGGCGCGGAACCTGAGGATTTGCCGGGTTCGGTGTCGGTATCCGGGGCAGCGGGCTCCGATTCTGGGGCAGCGTCCTGCCGGATACGGCGACCCGGCATCGCGCCTGCCAGATGCCGTACGGCGATCAGGCCGGTCAGGGGCACCACGGTTTCATAGGCGGGCACGCTGCGGCGAATCATGTCCGGGAACACCTCGGCGACACTGCTGTCGAAGGCAAAGTCCACCAGCTGGTGCTTCGGGTCCCGAAATATGCTGTCTCTTCCTGTCATTTCGCTCTCGGAGGGCGTGGTAAACTCGCCGGTCCCTTTGGAAAACCCTGTCCCCGCCGTGGACAACGACGCGCTCAACAATCCGGAACTGTACATCAATCGCGAACTCTCGCTGCTGGAGTTCCATCGCCGGGTGCTCGCCCAGGCCAAGGACGAGTCCTTGCCGCTGCTCGAGCGGCTGCGGTTCCTGTGCATCTTCAGTTCGGTACTCGACGAATTCTTCGAGATACGCGTTGCCGGCCTGAAGCAGCAGGAGGCCTACGGCGCCCAGCACCGGGGCCCCGACAACATGACGCCGTCGGAACAGTTGCGCCGCATAGCGCATACCGCCCACGAGATCGTCGACGAGCAGTACATTGTGCTCAACGAGGCCCTGTTGCCGGCCCTTGATGCCGAGGGCATCCGCTTCATCGGCAAGGAAGACTGGAACGCCCGCCAGCGGCGGTGGATCAAGCGTTTCTTCAACCATGAACTGGCGCCCGTGATGAGCCCCATCGGGCTCGACCCCGCCCATCCGTTCCCGCAGTTGATCAACAAGAGCCTCACTTTCATCGTCACCCTGGAGGGCAAGGATGCCTTCGGCCGCAACAGCGGCAAGGCAGTTCTGCAGGCGCCGCGGTCCCTGCCCCGGGTCATCCGCCTGCCGGATTCCTGTACGGCCGGCCCCAACGAGTTCGTGCTGCTTTCGTCCATCATTGCCGCCCACGCCGGTGACCTGTTCATCGGCATGAAGGCCACCGGCGTCTACCAGTTTCGCGTGACCCGCAACAGCGACCTGTTCGTCGACGAGGAGGAGGTCGACGATCTGCTGCGCGCCCTGGAAGGCGAACTTTCCTCACGGCGCTACGGCGATGCGGTGCGGTTGGAAGTCGCCAACGACTGCCCGGACGATCTCGAAGCTTTCCTGTTTGCCCAGTTCCACCTGTCCCGGGACGATGTGTTTCGCTGCAACGGGCCGGTGAACCTGATGCGCCTCGCCACGGTGCCGGACCTGGTTGACCGGCCGGACCTGAAGTACCCGGGCTTCACACCGAGCGTTCCGGAGCGGGTGCGTGCGGCGAACGACATGTTCGAGGCGATTTCCCGTGCCGATATCCTGCTGCACCATCCCTTCCAGTCATTCGCTCCGTTCGTGGAATTTCTGCGGCAGGCGGCGCGGGACCCGGGGGGGCTGTCCATTCGCCAGACCCTGTATCGCACCGGCACCGACTCGGTGGTGGTGGAAGCGCTTACGGATGCGGCCAACAACGGCAAGGAAGTGCTGGTGGTCATCGAACTGCGCGCCCGGTTCGATGAAGCGGCCAACATCGAGTTGGCCAACCACCTGCAGAGCGCCGGAGCCCAGGTGGTGTACGGTGTTGTGGGGCACAAGGCGCATGCGAAGATGTGCCTGGTCATTCGCCGGGAAGGCTCTACCCTGAAACGCTACGCGCACCTTGGCACCGGCAACTACCACACCCGCACAGCCCGGCTGTACACCGACTACGGGCTGTTCACCCGCGACCCCGACATCGGCGAGGACGTGCAGAAGGTGTTCCAGCAACTCACCGCGATGGGCCGGGCCGGGCGCCTCAAGAAGTTGCTGCAGTCGCCGTTCACCCTGCACAAGTCCATGCTCGAACTCATTGAAGGGGAGATCAGCAACGCCGGCGAGAACGGCAAGGCGCGCATCATGGCCAAGATGAACTCCCTCATCGAGCCGCAGATCATCCAGGCGCTGTACCGGGCGAGCCAGGCGGGTGTGCAGGTAGACCTGATCGTGCGCGGAGTCTGCGGACTGCGCCCCGGCGTCGAGGGCGTCTCGGAAAACATCCGCGTGCGGTCGATCGTCGGCCGTTTCCTCGAACATCCCCGGGTTTTCTATTTCCAGAACGGCGGCGAGCCGAAGGTCTTCCTCTCCAGCGCCGACTGGATGGGCCGCAATTTCTTCAACCGGGTGGAAACCTGCCTGCCCATCGAAAACAAGAGCCTGAGGCGGCGGGTCGTCAAGGAAACCTTCGACACCTATCTGAACGACAACTGCCAGGCCTGGCTGCTGCAGAGCGACGGTACCTATACCGCCGTCCAGCATGAATCGGACGAGCGCAGCAGCGCCCAGGAGACATTGCTGACGCAGTTGGCCGAATGAGCCGGATGGGTGCGGATCAGGGTTGCGCCGGGGCATCGCCCGGCGGGCGATTCACGAAACTGTCGCGAACCTGCTGCCAATCCTCCCCGCCCAGGTCTACCGGCGGGACATACCCGTCGAGACGGTGAGCGGCGGCTGCCACAAACATCGCCTCCGGCTGTATCTCCTGTTCCAGGCGTTGGCTGTTTGACGCGATCAGCGCGGGTGTCTCCCCCAGCAGATGGCCGATCAGCGCAAGCCTCGATGCGATGATCCTGTGAACATCGGCGCCGGCAGGCCATTCGCGTCTGCCGCCCTCCGCCCACATGGTTTTCAATTGCTGCCCGGTCTGTTCGAGGGAACGGGCGTCTCGTTCGAGATTTGACCGGGCGGTATTCGTCTCGTCCAGCGTTTCCAGCATGGCAACGGATTGGGGACTATCCGCCCCCAGTTCCGCGGCGCATCGTACCTGATCCTGCTCCAGCGCCAGGCTGTCTTCGCGAAGCCTTGAGATGCGCGCATGCATGTCGACGACCCGCTCCCTGACCTCGCCTCCGAGAGCCTGCGTGAATCCGGGCCCCAACAGACGCGTGGCGGACTCGTAGTCCGGGATGCCAAGTGAGCCGATTGGCGCAAGCGCCGTTTCTGACTGGAGGACGAACTGCCGGACTCTTACGTTGGCCGATACCTTGTGGGGCATGCCGTCCATGCTGCAAACAGCGAGTTCAACCGGGGTCTCCTCACTCAACGTGTCGAGTGCCTCTGCCTGGTTGTACCAGGCATTGACGTCGTCCGCATCCAATAGTGAAATCGAGCACAGCGTCAGATCGACCCTTTCTCCGGCGAGCGCGCGCTGAAATTTTGCCGGATCTGCCACCAGGGCGGCGGCAATCGTTTCGCGAGCCATTTCCCTGCAGGCTGCCTGTCTCATTGCCGCTGCCCGCAGTTCCGCTTCCACGGGTGAGGCTTTGATTCTTTGGCAATACTCGTCGATCGACCTTGCGATATCGCGGCCCTCGCGCTCGCCGCGGGCTTCTCCAAAGAGCAGGGCGCCGATCATCGTTTTCAGTTCGGCGTCGGAAAGCCGGCTCAGGAATTCGCCGTCAAGCCCCGGGACATCGATCGGGCCGTGGTGCAGCCCCGAATACAGCGTCCGGCCCGCAGCATCGCGCGCCGTCGCCAGCGCGAGACCGGGCACATGACAGAAGCGCGATCCCAGGTACAGGTTGTTGCGGTCATCCCCGGGATATCCTTCGGCAAAACGGGTTCCGAGGGCGGTGCCTGGAACGAGCCGGCAATGCGTGTCGAGACGCGGTTCGCCATCTACCGGCAGCGCTGTTGCGACGCGCCAGGGCGCGGCGTTCCAAGGCAGGTCGTTGGATGACAGGCGCCCGCGGGCGATGGCGAGGCGTTGCCCCAGTTCGTGGGACATCCGTTCGATCATGGAGCCGGGAATGGCGCTCTCGGTCAACCGGGCGAGCCGGTCGTTCAGTTCTGCCTGCACGGGCGAGTTCGGATCGTGTTGTGATGCGATCAGTGTGGCCAGCTCGCGCGATTCGGCATCGCTCAGGAGTTCCGTTTGCGATTTCTGCAGCAACAAGCGCGCCCTCAGAACATCCTGCTCGACCCTGCCCACCAGGTGAAGAACGGTGGACAGATGCGCCAGCGAATCAGGCGGGATGCCCGGGTGAGCGCGGAGTTGCTGCAGGAGCCCTTCCTGCATTCGCCGCCCGGCGTTCTGGCTGGGGGTGAGCCAGGGAAGTGGCGCGGCAATAGCAGCCGATTCCCGGGCGTCTATTTCAGCCGGGGCCAGGACCGACGCCGGGTTGAGCCCGCCATGGGGAACGTCGCGAAGCGTGGGGCGAACTTCTTCTTCGAGAGCCCGAGCGTCCCGCGTCGGCGTGCGGCCGCTACGGGAGACACCGGGTACCGCAATACCGACGAAGGTGCGAGCCGCCGCAATCAGCCTGCCGGCCGCGGTTCGGCGTCGCCCCGGGCCCCCGGCGCTACTGCCCGCCTCCTGCGATTCCCGGGGGGAAACGCCTTGGACCCCTGTCTCCTGCTGAGAAACCCGCCGGCCGCGGAATTGCCCCTGCACGGGGTCGCCCGGAGTAGTAGTCGCGCCGCTCCGCTGGGCCCGGACGGCCGCCTCGGCCGCGCCTGCTGTTGCGCCCATGTTTCTGTCTCCTCGCCGTACCGGCTCTGCATCGATCGTAAGGGGCTTGGACAGGGCCAACGGCCAAAGGTTCTCACCCCGTCGGCGGACGTGCCGGCATACGCGAAACGGGGCCGGCGGCAAGGCGTCGCGACCCGCCAGGACAGCGGGCGAGCGATCCTGTGCCTGACACGCTAACCTGTCCGGCCCGTATCCGTGAACAAAAATCCGGGAGATTCCGGCATGAATGCAATCGAAGCGATGGAAACCTGCACGGCGATGCGTTACTTCAGGGACGAGCAGGTGCCCAGGGAGGTGATCGAGAAACTGGTTTACGCGGCGACCCGGGCTTCGAGCCCGGGCAACAGCCAGGGCTGGGAATTCCTCGTCATCGACGATCCGGCCATCAAGGAGCCCGTGGGCGAGAAAGTGCTCGCGGGGATGGCGCCGTTCTTCGCCAACCGTCCCGCGGGCAGCGATGGCGTGGAAGAGCGCATGCTGCTCGGGGCAGAGCACCTGGCCCGCAGTTTCGCGAAAGTGCCGGCCTGGATCGTCTGCATGGCGCGCAAGGTCTACCCGCCCGGGGACCCCCAGGACACCTTCATGCACTCGACGATCTACCCGGCGGCGCAGAACATGATCGTCGCCGCCCGCTCGCTCGGCATCGGCACCTGCTTCACCACCTTCCCCGGCCAGGCGGAGCCGGAGATCAGGGCATTGTGCAACGTACCCGATGACCTGCACCTGTTCGTTTATGTGGCGGTCGGCTATCCGGACCGGCGCTTCATGACGGTGAAGCGCAAGCCCGTCGAAGAGGTCATGACCTGGAATCGCTTTCAGGCTTCCGGATCGGGGTAGACAGGGATAAGTGGGGTCCCATTTGGCCAGGAAATTGAACCTGACCCCATTTATCCCCCTGATTCCCAACCCAGCGTGCCGGGACAATGACGTGGAAGGAAGCGCCGTATGCGAACTCGCTGCCCGGACTTGCCGCTCAGACCAGGCCCGCCGCCTTCACATCCGCCAGGTAACCGCGGCTGACCGGAATCTCCCGGTTACCGGTCAGGCGGAGGATGGTGCTGCCGTCGCGACGCAAGACACCCTGCACGTGGGCGCGGGAAACCCAGTGGGAGCGGTGCACGCGCAACCCGCCGGCGCTCTCCAGCTCCGCCACGGCATCCGCGAACCGCATCAGGACGAGGGCCGAACCGAGGGTAGTGAACACTTCGACGTAATGGTCCGCCATGCTGAGGCAGACGAGGTCCCGGCCGATCTTCTCCGGCAGGCGGTCCAGGAACCGCTCGGCGCCACCCATCCGGCGCGCCTCGGGCGAACTCTGCGGTGCCGGACCGCGTGCCGCGGCAAGCAGCAGAATCAGGATGGTGATGGCAAACATCAGCACGGTTACCGACAGGTAGACGGTGGGCAGCATGCCTGCCGCCACGTAACCGGGCCGGAACACGGCCTCCGCGGTAAACACCACGCCCGTGCCGGGGACCGCGGTCAAGAGCGACAGCCCGGCGACCGCGAGGGTCCGTCGCGGCCATGATGCGCCGGCGAGGTATCGGAGTGCCAGCATGTTGACGCTGGCACACACCAGCCAGTTGGCGCCCAGCGCCACCGACCAGTAGCCGAGCCTGGCGAGCGGGCCGATGGTGTCATAGGTACCGAAAGGCCCGGTAAAGGCGAACAGGGCGACCAGGCTTGACAGCACGATGCCCTGGCCGGGCAGGGTCAGGAACGCGGGTGTTTCGCGATTCGTGTATTGCGGTTCAGGAACGTTCACGAATAAATCCTGGTGTTGGCGTACTCGACCGAGACCTGATCGGGAAGTGCGGCAAACTGCGGGAAGCATCGTAGCGCAACCCCAATTGGGAGACATCCATGCAACAGGCAATCCCTGCCCTCCTGGCGTCGACTCTGGCCATTGCAGCAGCACTTTTCCCCACTCAGAATCACGCGGCCGACCTCGAGGTGACGCTGCGCGGAGTGCATTCATCCGATGGCCAGGCGCTGGTCGCCGTCCACCGGGAAGTTCCCGGGGTCGGGTTCCCGAGCGATGGCGGCGTTGTCGCCGGTGAAGCCCGCCCTGCCGCCACGGAGGACATTCGATTCGTATTCGAGGCGCTGCCCCCCGGTGACTACGCGGTCGCTGCATTTCACGACGCCGACGACGACGGACAGCTCGATGCGAATTTCGCGGGCATGCCGACGGAGGGATTCGGGTTCTCCAATGACGCGCGCGGCTTCATGGGGCCGCCGACGTTCGAAGCCGCGAAAATTTCCGTGGGCTCCAACAAGGAAACAACCCGCATCGTTGTGACCATCGAATGCCCGGAGTCGGCAAGGTGAACGCCTTCCCGTTCTCGCGCCGGGCCCTTTTGCGCGGCTTTGCCGCGGCCCCGTTGCTGCTCTGCTCGCAGTCCCGGGCCAGACGCCGGGAGGATTTCGCGGCCGCGAAGGCGCGCAACCCCGCGCTGTTGGCTTTCGAGAGCGTGCGCGCATCCGAGTTGGCTGCTCCACTGAAGACGGTGGCAGGTCGGCTCCCTCCGGAACTGACTGGCGTCCTGTGGCGCAACGGTCCGGCCGAGCACGAACGCTTCGGCCATCGTTACGGCCATTGGTTCGACGGCGACGGCATGGTTCAGGCTTTTAGCTTTGACGGCGCCGGAGTGACACACCGGGCTCGTATCCTGGACACCCCGAAACGACGCCGTGAAACGCAGGCGGGACGGCGGGTGCTGCCCGCGTTCGGGACGCTGCCACCGGATGTCGGCCCCATCCGGGGACCGGATGACATGAACGTGGCGAACACGTCGATAGTCCAGCACGGCGGCCGCCTGATGGCGCTCTGGGAAGGCGGTTCCGCCCTCGACGTCGATCCCGACCGGCTTTCCGCACGGGGCTTCGTCACCTGGCGCGACGACCTGGCCGGGATGCCCTTCGGCGCACATCCCAAACGGGATACCGACGGCAGCCTGTGGAACATCGGCGTATTGGCGAACCCGGTGCCCATGCTCCTGCTGTATCGCATCGACCGGGCGGGCAGCCTTGCGGCGTTCAGCCACATCCCGATCTCGCCGATCGGCATGGTGCACGATTTCGTCGTCACCGCCCGGCACCTGGTGGTGCTGGTGCCGCCGTTCGTGGTCGAGCCGGAACGCTTCGCGTCGGGTCAGGTGAGTTTCCTGGATGCCCACGCCTGGCGGCCCGAGTTCGGGACGCGTGTGCTCGTCATCGACAAGAACAGCCTTGCGCCGGTGCGTCGTCACGAACTTGCCGCCGGATTCCACTTTCATCACGGGAATGGCTGGGAGGAAAACGACGGCACGATAAACCTCGACCTCTGCCAGGCACCGGACCACCGATTTGCCGTGGAGGATTTTCGAGCCCTGATGCGCGGCGAGTGGGGCTTCCCGTCCGGGCAGCCGCGTTACCGGAGCCTCGCACTCCGCCCGGACGGCGGCGCGCGGATCGAAGATGCTGCCGCGGGAGCCGCGGATTTCCCCCGCATCGATCCTCGCCGCGCAGTCCGGCGCCACCGCAAGGTATTCGCGCTGGTCGGTCCGGGCGTTTCGCCCGGGTTGGAGGAAGAATCTGCAGGCGACGGCGTGCGCCCGGCCGCCTCCACACTGCCCGTGTCGAATTGGCCTCTTGAGGGCGTGGCCTGTCTGCGCCCCGACGGTGGAGAGACCGACCGATGGTCATCCCCGCCGCAGCAGATTGCGGAGGAACACGTATTCGTTCCCCATGGGTCCGCGGAGGGTGACGGTTGGCTGGTCGGCCCGTTTCTCGACATTGCGCGCGGCAGCGCAGGACTTTCCGTGTTCAATGCCCTGT
>JAPOON010000666.1 GCA_026713405.1 Gammaproteobacteria bacterium | reverse complement strand
TCGAAGGGTGTAAGACCGCACCGCGACGTTCTGGCCGCCTTGAAATCCATGACGACGGCGTAGCGGCGCGGCAAACCGGTTATTCCCTTCTCGAACTCGTCGTAGGAGTAAACCGGTATCTCGGCGCCGTCGCCACACCGGCCTTCGAGAATGGCATGCGCCTCGCCTTCGCGGATCTTGCCGCCGAAGAGGCCCGTGAAACCTTCGGCACTGTCGCGCCAGGTGCTGGACAGGTACAGGCGGCGAAACCGTTGCGGCGTCGCGAAGATGCCGCCGCCGTGCACGATCACCGCCACATGGTTGCCGGCGGGCGTTCGCACCAGGCTCTCTTCGGAGTTCGCCGTGAAAAACCAGGTATCCCAGATTTCATTGTCGAAGGGCGCATTCGCGCGGGCATGCAGCAGTGCCGGCAGCGAAGCCACGAAACCGTCGTCGCCGGCGTATTCGAGCGCCCGCTGCAGGGCGTCGGGAAGGTGGGTGTCGAAGACGACGTCCGCTTCCAGTCTTGTATCACTCATCGCGTTGCCGCTCCTCGGTCATCGTGGGCGCCGGCAGTCCAACGGCAGTATCGTCCGCCTCTAGTGTCGCTGCCCCATGCCGGGCCGCCTGGTTCCGGGCGGTAACGATCGGCTGGTAGTAGCCCGTGTCCTCGGGGGAGTGCCCGACGACCTCGTCGTATCCCGCATTGCGCACGGCGGTGAACAATTCCTCCAGCAGCAATGCCCGGAGCCTTGTCTCGAAGTGGTCGACCTTGAAAGTTCCGCCCCGGTCGCGCAACAGGAACTGATGCATCTTGTAACGGCGGCCGTCGTCGTCCCAGTCCCAGAGCTGGAACACGATGCGGCGGCCGTCCGGCCGGTCCTGGACGTGCTGGTTGTTGAAACGCGGGCGATCCGCCCCCAGCGCACCATAGTCGCGGGCGCTGAGCAGCAGCAGGCCATCCGGTTCGAGTCTCGACTTCATGCTGCTCAATGCAGCGCCAAGGTCGGCGTCGGTGAGGCAGTGGGCGATGGAGTTGTCGCAGGACAGGACGACATCGAAAGTGCCGGAAACATCTTCTTCAAGACGCCGATAGTCCGCGACACCGAAGCTCATGTCGACCCCCAGCTGCTCTGCCTCAGCCCGGGCGCAATCGATCGATGTGGGGCTCAAGTCGGTTGCATGCACGCTGTGGCCCAGAATGGCCAGTCCGATCGCCTGCGTACCGATCCCGCAGGAGCAGTCGAGCACCCTGTACGGGCCCGGCCGGTCCAAGACCCTTGCGAGCATGCGGTCGAGGGTTGTTCCCTCTGCCCGCATCGTCGCATCCCAGTCCCAGCCCATGTTGTGGCGATACAGGACGCTGAGCCCATCGTAGAAGTCGGTTACCTGGCCGGGCTTTGCTCTCGGGGTTTGCCTCACGGGAGGTACTCAGGCGCCGAAGTCCAGGTTTCTCAGGCTCGTGGACGGATCCCGCGGCGCAACCGCGATATAGCGGGCCATGTTATGGATGCAGGCATCGCCGCCGATGCCATACTCGGCATCGTAGCCCCATTCTTCCGGGTCGTCGCCCTGGGAGAACAGGCCGCCCCGGTTGCCGGCCAGGAAGGTGATGCGCGTTTGCGGCTGATCGAGGTCGATCCGGTTGTAGGGGTGCCAGTTGCCGGCCAGTTTCGTGTTGTGGCGGGCCTGGTACTTGTCGAGATAGGCGATGTTGGCTTCCACCCCGCCGGCGCGCACGATCATGTTGGGGTCGTCCTTCAGGATCTCGAACTCCTCGTAGCCGCGTTTCGAGGCGCGGGCGAGCTCGATATCCAGGATCACGCCGTAGCGGATGGGCAGATCGGCAATGCCTTTTTTGAACTCATCGAACGGATAGACCGGAATCTCCGCGCCGTCCGGCATTTTGCCTGCGAGGGCGTTTCTGCCTTCCGCGTGGGAAATCTTGCCGGCGTACTGCCCGGTGAAGCCGTCCGGGCTGGTGCGGTCGGCGCTGGCGCGATACACCTGCTCGAAGCGGGCGGGCGAGGCGAAGATGCCGCCGCCGTGAATCACCACCACGACGTGATTGCCCTGGGGCGTGGTGACCACGTTCTCCTCGGAATAGGCCGTGAACCAGGTGTTCCAGATGATGTTGTCGTAGTCGGCGTGCGTTCTAGCGTAAAGCAGTTGCGGTACCGATGCCACAAAGCCGTCTTCCCCGGCATATTCCAGGGCCCGTGCCAGGGCCCTCGGCACGTGGGGTTCGAAGATGATCTCAGCTTCCATTTTCACGGCGGCCATGTTGAGTGTTTCCTGATCCGAGTGCTGTACAATATACAACTTGCCTGCCGGTACGAAGATACCGCGGGACCACCAACCGCACCGGGAGAATTCGCTTAATCCACAGACTGACCCATCGCACTGCGCGTTGTCAACGGAACGGGCGGTTTTCACGCGGGACGGCACCGGGTCATACATTATAGAACCAGGAGGCTCGCAATCTTGGCCGCAAGCGCATCCGCAAAGCCGGTACGAATTCAGGCACTAGCCCGCGCCAGCGCAATCATCGACGTAATCGCCACCGGTGAAGAGGGCGGCGTCGGGCTCACCGTCATCAGCAGGGCCACGTCGCTGAACAAGACGACGGCTTTCAATCTGCTGGCCTCACTGGTCGCCCTGGGGCTCATCGAGCAGGACGCGCAAACGAAAAGGTACCGGCTGGGGCTGCGCTGCCTGGAACTCGGGCGCCAGGTTCAGCAGCGTCTGCAGGTCTCCCACGTGGCTCGCCCGACATTGGTCGCCCTGTGCCGCAAGACCAACGAAACGGTCAACCTGGGCATACCGGGCATGCTCGATTTCCGGGTGGTTGACAGCTTCGTGGGGTCCCGGGTCTCGCATGGCCGCGCCAACAACGACTGGCGCTGGATGTACCACTGCACGGCGCTGGGCAAGGCCTTCCTTTCCGGTTGGGATGCGCTGATGCGCCAGTCGATTTACGACTCGTGCGAGCTGACGGGCCTGACGCCGAATACCATCACCGATCTGGACGTTCTTGAGGCGCAGCTTGCGGGTTTCCGGGAGCAGGGATACGCAACCGACCTCGCAGAGTACGAGACCGGCGTCAACGGGGTGGCAAGCTGGGTCGTTGACGGCCTCGGGGAAGTTGCCGCGGCCATCAGCGTCAGCGGCCATTCCAGCCGGCTGACGGAAGAAGTGATACACCGCATCGCACCCGATGTCGTCCACGCTGCCAATGCAATATCCGTAGCGCTCGGCAGCGACGAGCCGCACCGGGGTCCGGCCGGAACGGGGCGGCGGTGACGCTGCAGGTCTACAGGTGGACACAGGTGCGGTCCCCGCGGACACTGCCGACCATTCTCGCGTTGGAAACCTGCATATTTCCGGGTTCCGTGCTGTTGCCGACGGGCACCGCGGAGTGGCTGCACCGCATGAGTATGCAACAGGCCAATGGCCCAATTTACAGGAGGAAAACACCATGACATCGCCAAACCTGCTGGAACGGCTCGAAGAGGGCCCGGTCATCTGCGCCGAAGG
>JAPOON010000665.1 GCA_026713405.1 Gammaproteobacteria bacterium | reverse complement strand
GGTACGCGCGGGGCAGCATCTGCGCGCCGGAGCACATCGTTCCTCTGTGCGCGGTTGCGGCGCGCCATGAACGCTTGTACACCACCCATGTGCGCAACCGGGACGCATACTACGACCTGGGCTTCACCGAAGCCATGAGCACCGCGCGTAACGCCGGGGCGCGCCTGCAGATCTCCCACATCCAGCCGAAATACGGTGCCCCGCCGCACGCCATGGAACACAGCCTGGAGCTGATCGAAGGGGTGCGGCGGCAGGGCGTCGACGTGGCCTTCGATGTCATTCCGCACGACTGGAGCCACACGCTGATCCTGGCGATCCTGCCGCCCTGGGCGCAGGAAGGCGGCATTTCCGGAATCCTCGGGCGCCTGAAGGATCCGGAAGTGCGTGAACGGATGAAACGGAACCCAAGGCACATGTGGCTGCTCGTCACCGACGGGCGATGGGATTCCATTGCGCTCTTGAACAGCGAGGAGAACCCGCAGCTCGTGGGGGAGACCTTTGCGGACATCGGCCGCATGCGCAACACCTCACCCTTCGATGCAGCCCTCGACCTGCTCCAGGAAGAGGGCGAGCGCATGGGCGGGCTGCTGTGGACATCGCACAGCTTCAGCGACGACGACATCGAGCTTTGCCTGGCCCAGCCCGGTTGCGCGGTGATATCCGACACCCTGGCGCTCGCACCCTACGGCGCGCTGGAAAAGACCGTGGGGTCGGTGTCCGGATACGGCTGGGCGGCGCGATTTCTGGGGCACTACGTGCGCGAGCGCAAGGTTCTTTCACTGCAGGAAGGCATAAGCCGCATTACCGCCGTGGCCGCCGAACGCCTGGGCCTGGGCGACCGCGGTCGGCTGGAACCCGGCCTTGCCGCGGATGTCACCGTATTCGACAAGGACGCCATTCACAGCCGGTGTACGATCAGGGAGCCGCGCACCTATGCCGGCGGGATCGTTCACGTGCTGGTGAACGGCCGGTTCGCCATGCGCGATGGCGCGCGTACGGATGTCGACAACGGTTCCGTTCTGCGCCCGTAGGCCGTTTATTCGCAGCCAGGGTTGTCAATTGAGTCGAATTCCCCGCCGGTTGCTGTTTTCTCGTCGGGCCGGGGCATTGCCCCGTTAGACTTCAGGTTCAGGACCGCAACTCGGTACGCACAAGGAGCACACGACGTGAAGGTAGAGTCGACGACACAGGGACGCATCACCCTGGTCACCATCAATCGGCCGGAAGTCAGGAATGCGGTGGACGGGGAAACGGCGGACCGGCTTGCCGACGCGTTCGCCCGCTTCGATGCGGACAACGACGCGGACGTGGCGGTGCTGACGGGCGCGGACGGCGTGTTCTGCGCGGGAGCCGATCTGAAGGCCGTGGCCAGCGGCTCGAATACCCCGGCATTGCGGCCGGACGGAAACGGCCCGCTGGGCTGTACGCGCATGCTGCTGTCGAAACCGGTGATCGCGGCGGTGGAAGGGTTCGCGGTGGCCGGCGGCCTGGAACTGGCGCTGTGGTGCGACCTCAGGGTCGCCGCCGAGGATGCGGTTTTCGGGGTCTACTGCCGCCGCTGGGGCGTCCCCCTGGTCGATGGGGGCACCATCCGCCTGAGCCGGCTGATCGGGCACAGCCACGCCCTGGACCTGATCCTGACAGGCCGGGGCGTCAGCGGCGCGGAAGCGAGCACCATGGGCCTGGCCAACCGGATAACCCCTGCCGGAGACGCCCTCGAGGGAGCCATGCAACTGGCGCGGAGCCTGATTGCCTTTCCCCAGCTGTGCATGCGTAACGACAGGCTCTCCTCCTACCGGCAATGGGGCTTGTCCCTCGACGAAGCGCTGCGCGAGGAAACCCGCCTGGGCCTCGAAGTGATCGGTTCCGGCGAAACCGGCCGGGGTGCGTCCCGCTTCGCGGCGGGCAAGGGCCGGCACGGGGATTTCGACTCGATCTAGGAGCGTCCACCCCGGCGCGCCAAAGCGCGGGGAACATTGATGCTCGGTTGTGGAACAAGAGCTGGTGTGAGGTGCGGGCCTCCGGCACCTGCCCTGGCCGGTGCGTTGGCACGCTACGCGGTATTTTTCGATTTGACAGCACCGGTTGTTCGACACACCGGCCCCGCAACGAAGTTGCGGCGCGTCGCCACCTGCCGAAGCGGTGCTTCGGCTCGCGCTGCGCCCGACCGGGGGCGACCCTCGCGCCCGCTCGGCGCTTGGAAAGCCAATTCCGAAAAAGTGTTCCATGAAAGGCCAAGCCCGCCTTTCACGATCTCGGAAACCCGCGTTGAATGCGGTCGGGTGCATCCGTATAATGCGCGCCGCCTCCGGCCCGCCTTGACCTTGATTCCGATCGGTCTAGCGCAACGAGCCTCACGTGGCCCGAGGGTATTGGTCTGGCATATCGAATCGTTATCGTGCAGCTTGCCGCGGCGCTCGCGGTGGTGCTGATCCTGTCGCTGGTGGCAGTCGAGCAGGCGATCGGGGCCCTTCTGGGCAGCCTCGTCTGCATCGTGCCGACCGCCGGTTTCGCGGTCTGCGCGACGCACTGGCGGAACGCGGGGCCGATCGTCCTCGCAGGGGCCCTGAAGCCGATGACGATCGTCGGGCTGATGGTGGCGGCGTTCGTGATTGCGAAGCCCCCGCCGTTGGGCTTCTTTGCCGGACTGGCTGCCATGCACCTGGCGTACCTGGCGGTGCCGTTCCTGGACAGGGGCGGGAGGCGCGGCGAAGGCCGCAAGGCGGCGGGGCTCGAATCGTTGAAGCCCTGACCGGGAATCCAGTGTTTCCGGCGCCTCGATGAATGATTGCGGATTGAAAACATGGCATCGGGTGAAACCCAGACAAGCGTCGAGTACATCAGGCATCACCTGACGAACCTCACGTATGGCCAGCATCCGGACGGAACCTGGGGACTCGCCCATTCCGCCGAGGAAGCCCAGGCCATGGGGTTCTGGTCGATCCACGTCGATTCCATGGCCTGGTCCATCGGCCTCGGCCTCATCTTTCTCTATCTCTTCCGCCGCGCCGCCAAACGGGCCACGGCGGGCGTCCCCGGCGGCCTGCAGAACTTCGTCGAGATCATCGTAGATTTCATCGACGACACCACGCAAAGCATCTTCAACCACAAGAACGACCTGGTGGCCCCCCTGGCGCTGACCATCTTCGTGTGGGTGTTCCTCATGAACCTCATGGACCTGGTGCCCGTCGACTGGATACCCATGCTCTCGGCCTCGCTCGGCGTGCACTACATGAAGATCGTGCCGACCACGGACCCCAACATCACCATGTCCATGGCACTGTCGGTGTTTGGCCTGATCCTCTACTACAGCGTGGCGCGCAAGGGCCTGATCGGTTTCCTGGCGGAGTTGTCGTTGCACCCCTTCCCGTCGAAGCTGGCCATACCCGTCAACTTCGTGCTGGAAAGGGTGACGCTCATCGCCAAGCCGCTTTCCCTGGGCCTGCGGCTGTTCGGCAATCTCTACGCGGGCGAGATGATCTTCGTGCTCATCGCCCTCATGTTCACCGGCGGCATCGTCTTCGCGCTCGCCGGCGGCGTCTTCCAGTGGGTCTGGGCGGCGTTTCACCTCATCGTGATCACCCTGCAGGCATTCGTGTTCGCCGTGCTCACCGTGGTCTACCTGGCACAGGCGCATGACACGGAGGAGCACTGACGTGGCAATGGCAGTGCATGAAGGCAATGCGGTGAACGGGCGTGATCCTGATCCGCTCGCCAGCCTGTTTGCAGATGTGAGGCACAGGCGGGGTGCACGGGAGAATTCGTAACGGGGCAGTCGCCCGCCGGATGGGCGGCAACAACACTCGAAACTTGGAGCGACAATGGAATTAGCAGTTCTTCTTTACGTAGCAGGCGGCCTGATGCTGGGCCTCGGCGCCGTGGGCGCGGCCATCGGCGTCGGCGTTCTCGGCGGCAAGTTCCTGGAAGGCGTTGCCCGGCAGCCGGAGTTGCTGCCCATGCTGCGCACCCAGCTTTTCATCGTGCTGGGCCTGGTCGACGCGGTGCCCATGATCGCGGTCGGCATCGGGCTCTACGCGCTGTTCGCCGTAGCTTGAGCGCGGCCGTTTAAGCAGACCGGAGGAATCGATGAACCTCAACCTGACTCTCATCGGCCAGAGCCTGACGTTCTTCCTGTTCGCCTGGTTCTGCATGAAGTTCATCTGGCCGTTCATCAAGGACGCCATGCGTGAGCGGCAGGAAACCATCGCCCAGGGCTTAGCGGCCGGCGAGGAAGCTGAACGGAAGCTCGCCCAGGCCGAAAGCGGTGCGGAGGAGGAGCGCGTCAAAGCCAAGGCCGAGGCGGCCGAGATCATCGACCAGGCCCGTCAGCGAGCCGGCCAGATGATCGAGGATGCCAGGGTCGAAGCCCGCGAGGAAGGCGAACGCCTGGTGGAAGCGGCCCGCTCCGAGATCGACCAGGAAGTGAACCGCGCCCGGGAGGCACTGCGTGCCCAGGTTGCGGCGCTGGCCGTCAGCGGCGCCGAAAAG
>JAPOON010000664.1 GCA_026713405.1 Gammaproteobacteria bacterium | reverse complement strand
CCCGGGAAGACCTGAAGGCCTGGATGGAAACGGGCAAGCTGGCGCAGAACCCCATCGGCTGCCATGTCGACCCTGACGACATGACCGAGCGGTTCCGCAACGGCGAAACGGCGGCGGGCATCTTGCGGGATACCTATGAAGGGCAGCCGATGATTGTCCCGAAGCAACTCCAGGCCGCGGAGGAGAACTGAGCGCGGCGTCACCCGGCGGCAACCGCTTGCCTGTGACAAGGCGCGCGGAAACAGCTCCATTCCCGAATTGACGCTGAACGGCTCGCGCTGACCGGGCACCGACCGCGGCGACAGGGGCAGCCAGGCGGTATTCAGGCTTGACGTGGAGAGGTCTCGCCGGACCAGGATGCGTCCTGCCGTGCCGGCTGTTCCCGCGACTCCTGCATGCCCTGGGCAACCGGGTCCCACCCGAACAGGTCCTCGACGATGCGGTACAGCGTGGGAACATAGATCAGGGTGATGAAGGTGGCGAACAGCACGCCGAAGGCGAGCGATGTCGCCATGGGAATGAACGGCATGGTGGCAGGCGTCTGGTTGAACATGAGCGGAATCAACCCGACGAACGTGGTCACCGAGGTGAGGATGATGGCGCGGAAGCGGACGTTGCAGCTCTGTATCAGCGCCTCGTCCACATCCATGCCCTGACGCCGGCAGCGGTTCACGAAGTCGACCAGCACCAGGCTTGCGTTCACCACCACGCCGGACAGCGCCACGATGCCCAGCGCCGAGAAGAACTGGAGATCCACGCCCATCACCCAGTGGCCGAAGATGGCGCCGACCGCGCCGAACGGGATGACGCTCATGATGACCAGGGGCTGGACATAGCTCCTCAGCGGCACGGCCAGCAGCGTGTAGATGATGACCAGTGCGAGCAGTGCCCCCTGCGCCAGCCCGTCCATGGCTTCCATGCGTTGTTCCTGCTCGCCGTCGAGGCCGATGTACATCCCCGGATACTTCGCGAGCAATGACGGGATTACCGTGCTATCGATGCCCCGCATCACTTCTTCGGGCGTATGGACGTCCCGGTTCACGTCGGCGATCACGTTGACGACGCGCCGTCCGTTGGTGCGCCGAATGCTGGAGTAGCCGTTGCCGAGTTCGAAGCTGGCGACGCTGTAGAACGGCACTTCCTGGCCGCCGGGCGTACGGATGTACATGTCTTCCAGGTTGCCGATGGACTTTCGCTCGGCTTCCGGGAATCGCACCATCACCCTGACATCGTCCCGGCCGCGCTGGACCCGCTGCGTCTCGGCGCCGTAGAAAGCGTTGCGCACCTGGCGCGCCAGGTCGCCCAGCGTGAGACCGAGGTTTCTGGCCTCGGGCAGCAGGCTCAGGCGAATCTCCTGCTTGCCGGCCCGGAAGGTGTCGTGGATGTCGAACACCCCGGCGTATCGGGCGAGTTCGACCCGCAGTTCGGCGCCCGCGGCCCGCAGGGCCTCCACATCGCTGCCGGCGAGCTGGTAGTTGATCGCTTCTCCGGCGCTGAACCGGTCGGAGCTGAAGCGCAGTTTCACCGCGTCGGTCACGGGACCGACGAGCTCCCGCCAGCGATTGGCGATCTCCGCCGTGCTGCGGTTGTCCCGCTGGCGCGCCGGCGGCAATTCGATGACCACCTCCGCAAAGTGGCTGCGCCCGGGTTGCGGCAGGTTCGGGGGACCGTCGCGGTCCGCTGGGGTGCCGATGCTGGTGAGTTGATTCAGGATCACCGGCGTCTCCTGGCCAAGCTCCTGCATCAATTCGCGGTTCAGCGTCCCGGCGGCCCGCTCGAGCTGGTGGGCTCCCTGCATGGTCACATCCACGGACACGCCTTCGGGCATTTCCAGCTGCGCGTAAATGCGGTCGCCTTCCATGGAGGGGAAGAAGCCGAAAATCAGGCGGCCGCTGGCCAGGAACGCGATGGCCAGGATGAGAATGCCGAGGCCAACGGCGGCCGTGATGTAACGCTTGGCGATCGCGCGGGCAACGAACGGCGCGTAGTAATCTGAACCCATGCGCTCGAGCCAGGCAGACAGCCTGCCCTGCAGCCGGTTCCAGCGGCGCCCGAAGCCGCCCTGGGAGGTGCCGCGCTTGCGGTGTGCAAGATGGGCCGGCAGGATCAATTGCGATTCGATGATGCTGAATACCAGGGCCAGCATCACCACCTTGCCGATGACTCCGAAGAAGTCGGTCATGGTGCCCTCGACGATCACGATGGGCATGAACGCGGCCATGGTGGTGAGTACGCCGAAGATGACCGGAATGGACACTTCGCGGGTACCGTCGATGGCCGCGTTTACCGGCGACTTGCCGACCTGTTCGTGGCTGTAGACCCGTTCCCCGACCACGATGGCATCGTCGACCAGCACACCGAGCACCAGGATGAAGGCCAGCACCGTCAGGGTGCTGATCTGGAAGTCGAGATAGGGAAAGACGGCGATGGTGCCGAGCAGCGCGATGGGAATGCCGGCGGCCACCCACATGGCGAGGCGGAATCTCAGGAACAGCGCCAGCACGATCAACACCAGCCCCAGGCCGCCCAGCGCCGTGGTATTGAGCACGCTCATGCGCTCCTCGAGTTCCAGGGACGCGTCGGTCCAGACGGTCAGCTCCAGGCCTTCAGGCAGGGAAGGGCGTACCGCAGAGATGTATCCCTTCACGTCCCGGGCGATCTGCATGATGTCTTCGGTGTCGAGCTGCGAAATCCTGAGCACCACCGCGGGCTTGCCGTTGAAGCGGGCGAAGAGGTCGCCTTCCTCGAATCCGTCGCGTATGTCCGCGATCTCCCCCAGGGTCACGTTGGTGCCGTCCTGCCTGGTGAGCACCACCACGCCCTCGAACTCCTCTCCCCAGTAGGCCTGCCCCTTGGAGCGGAGCAGGAGTTCGCCGTCCCGCGCCTTGATGGAGCCGCCCGGCATGTCGAGCGAGGTGTTGCGCACCGCATGGGTGATCTGGTCGAAGGTCAGGCCGTGCCGGCGCAGCGTGTATTCGGGGACTTCGATGGAAATCTCGTAGGGGCGGATGTAGGCGACGTTTACCTGCGAGACGCCGTCGATGGCGGTGAGTTCGTCGCGCAGTTGCTGGGCCACCTCCTTGAGGATGCGTTCGTCGGCGTCGCCGGACAGCGCCGCATACAGAACGTTGCGGTGCAGGGCCATCATGGAAACGGTGGGCGTTTCCGTCTCCACGGGGAAACTGTTGATGGCATCGACCCGGCCCTTTATTTCATTCAGGGCGACGACCCGGTCGGTGTCGATCTCCAGTTCCGCGTTGACGAGGCAAGTGCCTTCGCTCGCGATCGAGTGAATCTTGTCAATGCCCGCCACGCTCTCGATGGCTTCCTCGACGCGTATGCACACGCCCTGCTCGACTTCCTCCGGCGCCGCGCCGAGGTAGGGCACGGTAATCGTGACGATGGGTATATCGAACGACGGAAACTCTTCCTGGTTTACGGTGAGAATCGAGAGAAAGCCGCCCACGCACAGGACGGCCATCAACAGGTTGGCGGCAACCGGGTTGCGTGTGAACCAGGCGATGGCGGTGTGCATGGTGTCAGCCCGCGGCTTCCCCGACCGGGTTGACGAGCATGCCGTCGATGGGCGTCTGCATGGGCGAAATGCAGACCCGCTCACCGGCTGAAAGGCCGGCCCGGATCAATACGTCATCCTGGAAGAGGCGCAGCGGCTCGACATCGCGGAACTCCAGGCGGTTGTCGTCGCCGACCACCAGTACGCGGTTGCCGTTCCTGAGTGCGTTACGGGGCAAAACGACGATATCGTCGACCAGCAGCCCCTCGATGTCGGCGTTCACGAAAAGGCCCACTGCCGGCAGGGTTTCTCCGCTGTTGCCGGCGATGCGGGCAACGACATTGACCATGCGGCTCGAGGTATCGATCTGGGCCTCGGTGCGCACGATTGTCCCGGTCCATTCGAGAAGCTGTCCGGCGTACTCCGCCGAGAGGGCGACGGCCGGCTGACGGTCGGCGGGGAGTTCGCCCCGGTGCCCCACGGGCAGATTGAGAAAGCCCAGTTGACGGTCTGCAATGGGCAACCGCACTTCGAGCCGGTCGGTGGCGTAGATGGTTGCAACCGGGGAGCCTGGACCCACGAGCTGCCCGATGTCGACGGATTCGTCGCGCACCAGGCCGGTGAACGGCGCCTTGACCTCGGTGCGCTCCAGGTTGAGGCTGGCCTGTTCCACGTTGGCCCGGGAGTCTTCCAGGGTCGCGTCCGCCACGCGATAGTCACGCTGCGCGGATTCCATCTGGGAGCGGCTTGCCAGGCGCCGCTCTTCCAGGCTCTGCATGCGCTCGAACTCGAAAAGGGCGTGTTCGTAGCGTGCTTCATCGCGGGTCAGCGCCGCCCGGGCGCGTTTCAGGCTCGACTGATAGTCCTTGTCGTCGAGGCGCAACAGGGTTTGCCCCTTCTCGAAGTAGCCGCCGTTGACCAGCGCCCCGGACATCCAGGTGACGCGGCCGGAAACCTCGGGAATGAGCTGGCTCTGGGTATCGGGTGCCACGGTGCCCTGGGAATGCACGCGCAGGCGGATGGGCTCGGGCTCGATGTCGCGAACGCGCACGGTGGGCGGTACGGGCGTCGGGTTCGTGGGCTCGACCTGGGGGCTGGTGGCCATCAGCACGGCGGCGCCGAACAGGGAAGCCAGGACCACCAGGCCGGGAATGATCAGTTTATCTTTCATGACAGGGCTGCCCGCGGTTGGTTCTCGGCGTCGCGCGATGCGGCTGCAAGGGCGCCCAGCATGGTTTCTCGGTGCAGGCCGGCCAGGCTGTCGAACACGGCGCGCAGGGCGGTGCGGTCGCGGACGGCCAGGGCGCTGTCGAGCTGGCGCATCAGCAGGGTGAAGGCGTCGACGTCGAGTTGTACGTAGCGCTCGAAGGCGGCGAGGCTCGGCGCGAATTGCTCGAAGAGGCTTCTCGCGATCAACTGGCACACCAGGTTGTCGCTGGTGACCATGACGGCCCGCATCATTTCTACACGCGCGGCCGTGTGGGCTTCACCGTCCAGCGACGGGTCGAGCAGGCGCTGGACGAGGGTGCGGATGTTCTCGATCTGCCGGTCGGAAGCTTCCACGACGACGGTTTCCGCGGCCATGGCCAGCAGCCGGTCGATCACCTGGAAGATCTGGTCGAGAAGCTTGGCGTCGGGAAGCTCGCTGGACGAAAGCATGTAGCCGATGATGTCCAGGTTCGCTTCGTCGATGGGCGTTACCCGTGCGCCGCCCCGGTGAATGGCGGCAACGCCGAGCTGGGAGAGCCGGCTCATGGCTTCACGGACGGCGCCCCGGTTCGCGTGGAAGCGGATGGCCATTTCCCGCTCGGACGGCAGCCGGTCGCCGGGGCGATAGCGGCCGGAGAGGATTTCATCCGTCAGGATGTTGGCGATGTTTTCGTGCTTGGTTTGCATGCCCTGGGCGGCTTGGTCTGACCAAATTGGTCTGGGCAATTCTACTGCAAACCAGGTCGAAGTCCAATCCTTTGTTACGTTTGGTAACGTAGAGTCGTGAGGTTTACTCGATTCAGGCCGCCTTTTCGACGACCTTGACCGGGCTTTCTCCGCGGTAGGCGGCCAGCAGTCGGTCGCGCTGCAGGTTCAGCTTGACCCGGTTCTCGTCCTTGACGTGGCCGAATCCCCGCAACTGGAGGGGCAACTCGGCGAGTTGCACGCCTGCGGCATAGTTGGCGTCGGAGAGGCCGGCCAGTAATTCCTCGAGCTGCTCTCGGTAATCGGCGATGTCCTGCCGTTCCCGGCGCCGCTCGCCGGACAATCCGAAGATGTCGAGAGCGGAACCGCGCAGGAAGCGGAGTTTCGCCAACAGGGTGAAAACAGGGAGTATCCAGCCGGGGAATTCACGTTTGATCAGGTGGCCGGTGTGCGGGTCTTTTCGGGACAGCAGCGGCGGCGCCAGGTGAAATCTCAGTTTGTAGTCGCCGGCGAACTGCGCCTTGATCTTGCGCTGGAAGTCGCCATCGGTGTAGAGGCGCGCCACTTCGTATTCGTCCTTGTAGGCCATGAGCTTGTACAGCGATTCGGCAACCGCGCGGGTCAACCGTCGTTCCGAGTGGTTGTCTGCCTCGCTGACGCGGTTGACGAAGTCGGTGTAGTCGCGGGCGTAGGAGGCGTTCTGATAGGCGGTCAGGCGGTCTGTTCGGTCGGCAATCAGTTCGTCGAGCGACAGGCGGCGTGGCTTCTCGAGAGCTGTCTCGACGAGACTGGTGACCTGTTCCGGGGCGTTGGCGGCGCGGCGTCCCCACAGGAACGCCTGCTTGTTGAAATCCACCGCGACGCCGTTGATCTCGATGGCCCGCTCCAGCGCCTGGCGGCTGACGGGAACCAGGCCGCGCTGCCAGGCGTATCCGAGCAGGAAGAGGTTGCTGGCGATGGAGTTGCCGAGGAGTTCCGTGGCGATGCCGGTCGAGTCGATGAAGTGGCAGCTCTCTTCGCCGACTTCCTCGCGGATGGTCTGCTGCATTTCCGCGGTCAGGAACTCGGCGTCAGGGTTGAGCACGAAGGCGGCGTTGGGCACTTCCGCGCAGTTCACGACGGCATTGGAACGGCCGGCATGGACCTTGGCCAGCGCCTCGAAACCGGAGGCCACCGCAAGGTCGCAGCCGAGCATGAGATCAGCCTCGCCGGCGGAGATGCGCACTGCCTTGATGTCGTGCTGATCGTTGGCCACGCGAACATGGCTGACCACGGCGCCGAACTTCTG
>JAPOON010000663.1 GCA_026713405.1 Gammaproteobacteria bacterium | reverse complement strand
GAAGGTCAGGCGTCTGGTAGTGTCGATGTTCCTGGGAGGTGGGAAGTAAACATAAAGCACAGCATCACACGGCGGGACTTTCTCAATGGAGCGGCACTCGCATTGGCAGCCGGGGCGACGCTTTCCCCGAAAGACTTGCTGGCCCTGGAGGCGGAAGCTGCGGCGCCGGGCCGTATCGGCAAAGGCTACTACCCACCCGTGATCACAGGAATGCGCGGCAGCCACGACGGCGCGTTCGAGGTCGCCCATGCCCTGGCGTGGCGCGGAGAAAAGCCTGCCGAGGCCACCGTATTGGACGAGAGCTACGATCTGGTGGTGGTGGGCGGTGGTATCAGTGGCCTGGCATCGGCCTACCTGTATCGTCAGCAGGCGGGTCCCGGCAAGAAGATTCTGATCCTCGACAATCACGACGATTTCGGCGGCCACGCCAAACGCAATGAATTTCACACCAACGGCCGCATGCTGCTCGGCGTTGGCGGCAGCATCAACCTGGAGCACCAGGACTTCAGCGATACCGTGCACCGCCTGTTGAGCGAGATTGGCGTAGACCTCGAGAAGCTCGATGCCGCCTGCGAGCCCGATTACTTCCTGTCCGACCTGGGCGGCAACACGGGCTACTTCCTGAACGCGGAGCAGTACGGGAAGAACCGCATCGTCGAGGGCCGCTGGTTCAGCACCTGGCTCGGCGGGGGCGATTTTCGCGAGCGGGGGAGTTCGCTGGGCCTGCCCGGCGAGCAGGAACAGCGCTTGCTGGCACTGATCGCAGGGGAAAGAGACCTGTTGGAGGAGTTCTCCGTTCTGGGGACCAAACGCCATATGGACAGCACCTCCTACCAGGAATTTCTGTCCGAACGCGCCGGGCTGTCGCCGGCCACCATTGCGCTGTTCGATCCTTTCATAAGGCTCATTTTCGGGGTCCGCTCGGATTGCCTCACGGTGACGGAGGCATTGGCGATGGGCCTCCCCGGTCATGGCAGCATCGGCCAGATGGGGAAACTGGCCGGCGATCTCCTGTCATACGTCATGGAAGGTGTGCGGTTTCCCCTGTTCCCCGACGGCAACGCATCGGTGGCCCGCCTGTTGGTGCGCAAGCTCATTCCCGGTGTCGCAGCCGGAAACACCATGGACGACATCGTCGATGCCCGTTTCGACTACAGCCGGCTGGATCGCCCCGAATCATCGGTGCGCCTGCGGTTGAACAGCACCGCGGTCAACGCCGTCAACGTCGACGATGGCGTCGAGGTCTCCTACGTGGAAGGCGGCAGGGCTTGCACCGTACGCGCCGGGCACTGCATCCTGGCCTGTTACAACGGCATGATCCCCCACCTGTGCGACGAGTTGCCGGAAGCACAGAAGCAACATCTCGCCTACGGCGTCAAGACGCCCTTCGCCATGGTCAACGTACTGCTGCGCAGCGGCGCCGCCGTCAATGCGTCCGGTGTCGCTCAGCACCTTTGCCCGGGCAGTTTCTTCGAAGCCGTCACGAAGGCGCCACCGGTGAGCCTCGGCAAGTACCGGGCCAGCGCCAAGGGAGATGAGCCCATGGTGCTGTGGATGGCACACATGCCGGCACCCGGGAAAAACGGCAGTCAGAGTGCCCGTGACCTGTACCGCCTGGGTCACCACCGTCTCTACACGACGCCGTTTGCCACCTACGAAGCCGAGATCAGGCGCCAGTTGACCGCCATGTTCGGCGCCAGGGGCTTCGACGCCGAACGCGATATCGAAGCGATCACGGTGAATCGCTGGCCCCACGGCTACGCGTACGAGTACATGGGCCTGTTCGATCCGGAATGGGAAACAGGCCAGGCGCCCCATGAGTTGGGCCGCAAGCCCTGCGGCCGCATCAGCATTGCCAATTCCGACTCGGAGGCTTCCGCCTACCTCCACTCGGCGATCGACGCTGCGGCGCGCGCAGTAGGGGAACTCGCATAGGCCGCCCTCGGGCGGAGAGCGATCTGCAGCCGGGAGCATCGTGGTGTTTGAACAGCTTCAGATTACCCGCCGCGACTTTTTGAACGGCGTCGCGCTGGGTGTGGCGGCCGGGGCGACGCTTTCCCCGATGGAGTTGCTGGCGATGGCCGGCGACGAGCGGGCGCCGTACCCGCCGGCG
>JAPOON010000662.1 GCA_026713405.1 Gammaproteobacteria bacterium | reverse complement strand
ACTCGCTAATAGACACGATGATCCAGAAAGTCGCCCAAAACGTGCTTGTGGGCACCAATCCGTTGAAACGTCGGTCGACCAACAGGCGGCATAGGGCCGCCAACCAACTTAAGGGGTCGTTTTAAGTACGTTGCGCAAGCGCCACCGTTTTCCGCCCGACATTATCAGCTACGCGGTCTGGCTGTATCATCGATTCAATCTGAGCCATAGAGACATCGAAGACCTTCTGGCGGAACGGGGAGTCAAGGTCAGCCACGAGTCGATTCGCCTCTGGTGCATCAAGTTCGGGACGCAATTTGCCAGGCGTCTGCGCCGCAATCACGCCGGGTTCGGCGACACGTTCTATATCGACGAGGTCTTTGTCAGGATCGGGGGAAAGCTGCAGTATCTGTGGCGCGCCGTGGACCAGGATGGAGATGTCGTCGATGTGTTTCTTCAGGACCGGCGGGACGCCAGGGCCGCGAAGCGATTTTTCCGTCGGTTGATCCGAGTGTAGATTCTCGACGGCTTGGACCAGTTAACTTGGCAATACCCGCATCAGAGAGACGATCATTACGACCAAGTGGACGAATAGAACAAGAAAGTCGCCCATTGCCGCAACATCGTAGTCAAGCCGGAACTCACCTCGCAACGCTCAGCGATTCCCTCTGCAACGGAGCCATGAATAGGAATTCGCACCCCACAGGCGGTGGAACTGACACCGCGGTCCGTCTGATGTCAGTTACGACGGACGGAAACTGACGCCGCGTTCTTCGCCGATTCGGCCAAGTTGTGGCTGGAACGACCGAGGGCGTTTGCCGTTCGAGGCGGGCAGCGCCAGGCACTCCAAGGACCCTGCGTTTGTGGCATGGCTATTGCAATTCCTGCCATTGCTGACCCCGAATCCAACATTACGAGGTAGTTGTGATGAGCCAGGAAACGCCGACACGCACAGTACACAAACGGGCTCGCGGCGCCCTGTGGGCATCGACGGGATTCTACGTCCTGATCGCCTTCGAGTTCTTTTACATGGCCTCACCCTTCGCCGCGTACCTCTACGCGGTCTACGGCCCGGGGCTCGACTGGCTGCAGTCCTCCTGGGCAACAAGCTGGGCGATCCATTTCTTTCTGCCGCACATCGTTGCCGAGACTCGATCCGTGCTGGTCAATGGCCTGGGGTCCGTCGGTTTCGTTCTGTTCGCGGTGGGCCTGGCCGGTTTCGCGATCGGCGTGTTCCAGATCTACCGCGCCAAGCTGCGACGCGACGACGCCGTGATGGGCGGACTGTACCGGCACATCCGTCACCCCCAGTACCTGGCCCTGATTGTCGCGAGCGTCGGCATGCTCTTGATCTGGCCCAGATACCTGGTCGTAATCGCTACGGTCACGGTCACTTTCATCTACATCGCGCTGGCCAAGGTGGAAGAACGCATCTGCATGGGGCAATTCGCCGGATACGGCGACTACATGCGGCGAACCGGAATGTTCCTTCCCGCGTTCCTGACCCCGGGCTTCCCGCTGCTTGACGGGACCCGCACCACTACGCGCATCGCGGCATGGGCGTTCACTTACGTCGCTGTCCTTGGATCAGCGTTGCTCGCGGCATCCATGTTGCGTACCTACGCCCTCGACTCGCTCTACCGCGCCGAGTTCGACAACAACGTCTACGTGTCCGTTGTCGAAATCAGCGACGCAGACCTGGAGGCCGTCGCAAGGCTTGCAAGTTCCGCCACCGGTGCACAGCAAGCCCTGGCCGGCCGGCAACACCTGCTGAACTACGTCGTCCCCACCGGGATGTATATTTCGGAGATCCCCATGCACCTGCCGCCGGGGGCGTCCTTCGGTCACGAGGTGCCGGAGGGCCGGGACCCCGCGTTGTACAAAGTGGTCTTCACCGAACCGATCTTCGATGGCGACGGACTGCCGCCGGATGGCGACGTGCTCTCGCATGCCGTCAACAAGATACCGCTGATCGAGGTGCACGTGGATCTGGCCGCGAACGAAGCCACCGCGACGTTCCCGCCACCCGAAGATCCGTTCTACGACAATCGCCAGGTGCCGGTGTTCTAGCCCGCATCCGTCACCAACTTCCTGCTGCGGGCTTGAACATCGCCTGACGCTCGCCTGCAACCCCAGCCTTTTCCAAGATGCCCTGGCGCGCAACTTTCGCCAGGTTTCGGTCCCTCGCAACCTCAGCCCACCACGGT
>JAPOON010000661.1 GCA_026713405.1 Gammaproteobacteria bacterium | reverse complement strand
TCCTGGTTAGCCGCGTGCGCCCGGGTAGTCCTGCTGCGGCTTCCGGCATTCGCGGCGGCGACGTCATCCTGCAAGTGGACCGCAAACCCGTCGCCTCCATCGCCGAGGTGAAAGAGGTGCTGGCCGAGACGGACGAAGAATCCCCCGTTGTGTTGCTAGTCAAGCGCGGCGAGGGCAGCTTCTACGTCCTGATCAAAGCGTAACGGTCCATAACCGGGTTGGTCGCCGGCCCCCCTCCCTGCCCTCCCCGTCCCCTCCCTCCTCCGCGGGGAGGTGTCAGGGAGCGGGGGTTCCAGAGCAAACCGCCAACAGGCTTTGCAGCCCGTTTCTCAAACCTGCCATACTGCGGTCGTGCAGCCGTCCGGCGACGCGACCGCATCCCACCTTTTCGGAGTTCCAAACATGACAATCTCAAAAACGTTGTATCTGGCGAACCCCTACGGATTCTCAACCCAGCAGCGCGAGGGGCCTCTGGCAGCGCTCGGGACAGCGCTGCAAGCCGTGGGCGCCGAAGTCTGGGAACCGTTTGCCCGCAACAACCAGATCGACCGCGCCAAGCCGGGCTGGGCGTATCGCATCGGCCAGGCCGATCTGCGCGACGTGCGCGACGCCGACGGGCTCTTAGCGGTGGTCAACGGCTGCCCGCCGGACGAAGGCGTCATGGTGGAACTCGGCATGGCCATCGCCTGGCAAAAACCGGTCTTTCTCTTCCGTGACGACTTCCGCCGCTGCACCGACAGCGAGATCTATCCTCTCAACCTCATGCTCTTCACCGGCCTTCCCCAGACCGGTTGGGAGGCCTATTGGTACGCCTCGCTGGAAGAACTGGCCGATCCCGGCAAGGCCCTCTCACGCTGGCTTCATGAGTGCCCCCTGCCCTGACAATTCCGGCAGCGTTCAAGTTGCCGGTATCGGCGGGCGGTGTGCCAGAGTCGGCCGCCGGACCGAGAAACGGCAAATGCCAGTGAGGTAACGACCCCTCGATTCGGCATCGCTCTTCATGACGACAATCCGCCAGGATCCGAACCGCTGCCCGTCATTTCACCGGCGTCTCTTCAGAATGTCGTCACCGGCGCTTATGGCAAATCGTTTCCATGGCGCCTCGCGAAATAAGTCCACGTTGCGGCCACGACCATCGGCACGATACCCAGGGCAATGAAAATCAGGTCTCCGGGCAGCCGCATCCACTCCAGCGCCACGACGAGCGGCCGGTCCAGAAATGCGCCACTGCGGGCATGCCAATAACCGTTCTCCAACACATCCACGAGTTGCAGTACGCCGGCCGGCAAGAGGTTGCTGACCGACATGAGCGCCAGACCGACGTTCAATCCCCAGAAGCTCAAGCGGATATAGGGCTCCAGCCGTTCCCAGAGCTGGGCCGGCGCCGCCTGTCGCAGGGCGAACACGGTCAAGGCCATGGCCAGCATTCCGAACACACCCATCATGGCCGCATGGCCGTGGTTCGGGGTCAACAGGGTCCCCGCCTGAAAGTAGCTGACGATCGGCAGATTGATCAGGAAGCCGAAGATGCCCGCTCCGACGAAATTCCAGAACCCGACCGAAATCAGGAAATAGAACGTCCACTTGTGCGGCACTGCAACCGGCTCGCCGCAGATGTCGCATTCGGACCGCGTGAGCTTGACGAAATCCCAGGCGTCCAGCGTCAGGAGCGTGAGGGGCACGATTTCCAGGGCCGAAAACAGGGCGCCCAGCGCCATGGTGACCGTGGGTTGACCGGTCCAGTACCAGTGGTGCCCGGTCCCGATCAGGCCGCCACCCAGATAAAGGATTGCATCGAGGTAGACCACCCGGGTGGCGGTGACGGGCCTGATGAGGCCAAGCTTGTAGAAAATGATTGCCACCATCACGGTAACGAACAGTTCGAAGAATCCCTCCACCCATAGATGGATGATCCAGAACCGCCATACGTCGACCACCGAAAAGTGACTGGAACCATCGAAGAACATGGCCGGCAGGTAAAAGACGGGTATCGCGGCAGCGGCGTACAGGAACAGGGCGGCGATTTCCCGAGTTTCGGGCCGTTTCCGGGCCGAACCCACGGCGCGAAACAGCAGGGCGATCCAGAACGTCAGACCGGCGGCCAGGAGAATCTGCCACAGGCGGCCCAGTTCCAGGTA
>JAPOON010000660.1 GCA_026713405.1 Gammaproteobacteria bacterium | reverse complement strand
GGCGACCGGCGCTCCCTGGCGCGCCGCCTCGAGTTCCTCGACGGCGCGTTGGCGTAGCGCTTCGTAGAGGGTCGCTTCGTCCGGCGACAGGGCGACGTGCAGCGTGATTTCCGTGCGTTCTGGAAGATCGTCGAGCACCTCGGTTTTCAGGCGGCGCAGTACGAAGGGGGCGATGATGCGGCGCAGCCGGGCGCGTGCAGCCTCGTCGTCGCCGCGCTCGACCGGCTCGCCGAAGGTCGCGCGGAACTTCTCCCGGGAACCGAGTAGGCCGGGGTTCAGGAAGCTGAACAGCGAGTGCAGGTCCATCAGGTTGTTCTGGACTGGCGTGCCCGTGGTGACGGCGCGGAATTCCGCGGTGAGTTGCCGGGCGGCCCGGGCGCGCCGCGTCACCGGGTTCTTGATGGCCTGGGCTTCGTCCAGCACCGCGCTGTGCCAGTCCACTGCCGCCAGTTGCTCGATGTCGTTCTGCATCACGCCGTAGGTGGTCAGGTAGAGGTCGAAGGGCGCCGGTTCGTCCAAAAGCCCGGCGCGCTCCGCGACGCTGCCGGTGTAGGGCTTGACGTTCAGGGTCGGTGCGAAGCGGCGTGCCTCGTCGACCCAGTTGGCGACGACGGAAGTGGGTGCGACCACCAGTGCCGGCCCGCCGGGGGCGCGGTCCAGCAGCACGGCGAGTGCCTGCACGGTCTTGCCGAGGCCCATGTCGTCGGCCAGGCAGGCGCCGGCGCGCAATCGGCTGAGGCGGGCAAGCCAGCGGTAGCCGTCCACCTGGTAGGGCCGCAGTTCAGCCTGCAGGGTACTCGGCACCTCCGGTTCGAAGGCGCGCACCGAGTCGAGTTCCTTGCGTACCTGCAGCCAGCCGCTGTCGGCAGCGAGGTCGGCGTCTTCGAACAGGTCGTCCAGCGATGCGGCGGCCAGGGTGTGCAGGCGTACGCCTCCCTTCGCCGCCGCTCGGGAGAGGCTGGCCAGGTCGTCGAGCTGGCGGCGGAACGTTTTCGTCAGGGCCAGGAACTCCCCGGGCCCGAGCTCGAGGAACCGGGTACGGGGATTTGCCTCGAGCAGTGCGAACAGACGCTTCAGGTCCAGTACGGTATCGCCGTCCACGGCGAGTTCGCCGGAGGCCTGCAGCCATTCCTCCGCGGGTTTCACCGTGAGCGAGAGCGAGGGCGTCGAATGCCGGGCGACGATGCGGAACGGTTGACCTTTCGGCCACCTGCAGCGCGCCCCGGCGGCGTCCAGTTGTTCCAGCAATTCCAGGCATTCGGCGGGTTGGGGAATGACCAGCGGCGCGTACTCGGTGGGTTGCGATGCCAGGCGCGGGCAACTCTCGACCAGGCGTGCCAGGGCGCTGCGTTCGCCCACCAGGTCGCGGTGCGCCTGCACGTGTTCGCCGTCGCGGCTTGCGAACACCGTCGCTCCGCCCTCGCCCGCCTCGAAGCAGATGCCGGAACCGGCGATGGGTTCCACCAGAAGCGCCGCCGAAAGCCCCGCCTCGAACGGCTCGAGGCGCACCCAGGGCTCCGCGTCGGCGTCGACTTCCGGGGCGCTCGCCACCGGCCCGGCGGCACTCTGGACGCGGACCTGGGAGACGAGTGCGGATACCGCTTCGAGCAGGCGCGACTTGCCGTCGGGCGGAATCTGCAGGCCCTCGGGCTGCACTACGTCGAAGAGACGCCGGTGGTCGTCGGTGAAACGCGTCACCTCGATGCGGTTGTCCGAGGCGAACCACACGCCGTACTCGCCCGACGTGTCCCAGCCGGGCGGCTCGACGTGGACCATGGCGGCACCGTCCGCCCCTTCGTCTACGTGGAGTTCCGGCTCGCCGGGGGCGGGGGCGACGGGGGCCGCGTGTGGGGCGTCGCACGTGGG
>JAPOON010000659.1 GCA_026713405.1 Gammaproteobacteria bacterium | reverse complement strand
CCTCTTTTCGTGGGCCTGAAGGTCCCGGACTAGGGGCGGGGCCGGGGCGCCCCCGCGTCGGTGCGGGGCGTTCGGCTGTGGCTTGATACGGGGCTTTCATCTACACTCGCCGCCGCTTTTCCGCAGGGTAAGCCTCCTCTTGCAGAGTCTCTACCACATTCGCAACTTTTCCATCATCGCGCACATCGATCACGGCAAGTCGACACTTTCCGACCGTCTAATCCAGCATTGCGGGGCGTTGAGCGAACGGGAAATGGCAGATCAGGTTCTGGATTCCATGGACCTGGAGCGGGAACGGGGCATCACCATCAAGGCGCAATGCGTCACCCTGGATTTCGAGGCCGCGAACGGCGAGACCTACCTGCTCAATCTCATCGATACGCCGGGGCATGTGGATTTCAGCTACGAGGTCTCCCGCTCGCTGGCCGCCTGCGAGGGCGCCCTGCTTGTTGTCGATGCCGCCCAGGGCGTGGAGGCGCAATCCGTGGCCAACTGCTACACGGCGATCGACAACAGCCTGGAGGTGCTGCCGGTTCTCAACAAGATCGACCTGCCCCAGGCCGAGCCCGATCGGGTCGCGCGCGAAATCGAAGATATCATCGGGCTGCCGTCCGACGCGGCGGTGCGGGTCAGCGCCAAGACAGGGGAGGGCGTCCCGGCCCTCCTCGAGCGACTCGTGGAGCGGATTCCGCCGCCCCGGACGCAACCCGGGGCGCCGCTGCAGGCGCTGATCGTCGACTCCTGGTTCGACAACTACCTGGGTATCGTTTCCCTGGTGCGTGTCGTGAGCGGCAGCGTGGCCAGGGGCGACCGCATTGTCGTCAAGTCGACGGGCAGGACGCACGTCGTCGATGAGGTCGGCTGTTTCCGCCCGAAGCGAACCGCCACGGAAGCGCTCGGCGCCGGTGAAGTGGGCTACGTCATCGCCGGCATCAAGGATATTCGGGGCGCGCCGGTTGGAGATACCCTGGTTCCGGCAAGCCATCCCGATGCAGCCGCGCTGCCCGGCTTCGCCAAGGTAAAGCCGCAGGTCTACGCCGGCCTCTTTCCGGTGAACTCGGACCGTTTCGAGGACTTTCGGGCGGCGCTCGAGAAACTGACGCTGAACGATGCATCCCTTTTCTACGAACCCGAATCTTCCGATGCCCTGGGTTTCGGCTTCCGCTGCGGCTTCCTGGGGTTGCTGCACATGGAGATCGTCCAGCAACGGCTCGAGCGGGAATACGATCTCGACCTGATCACATCGGCGCCCACGGTGATTTACCAGGCGGAACTTGCGGACGGCTCGGTGATGGAGGTGGACAACCCGTCCGGGCTGCCGGAGCGGTACGAGGCGCTCAAGGAACCGATCGCCGAGGTGAACATACTGGTGCCCCAGGAGTTCGTCGGCAACGTGATCAATCTCTGCGTGGAGCGCCGGGGCGTGCAGAAGAACATGCAGTTTTCCGCCGGCCAGGTGTCGATGAGCTGGGAGCTGCCCATGAACGAGGTGGTCATGGACTTCTTCGACCGGCTGAAGACGGTGAGCCGCGGATTCGGGTCGCTCGACTACGGCTTCGTGCGTTTCGCGGTGTCGAGTCTCGTCAAGCTGGATATACTGATCAACGGCGAGCGGGTGGACGCCCTGGCCGTGATCGTGCATCGGGACCAGGCCCAGAGCCGCGGCAGGCTACTGGTGGAGAAGATGCAGGAACTGATTCCGAGGCAGATGTTCGCCGTTGCCATCCAGGCAGCCATCGGCGGGCAGATCATCGCGCGCCGGACGGTGAAGGCGCTGCGCAAGAACGTCACGGCGAAATGTTACGGAGGCGATGTGACGCGCAAGAAGAAACTGCTCGAGAAGCAGAAGGCCGGGAAGAAACGCATGAAACAGGTCGGCAGCGTCGAGGTGCCGAAAGAAGCCTTTCTGGCGGCGCTGAAGCTGGACCAGAAGTGACTTCAATTTGGTGTATACAGGCTCTCATGGAAGGGCTTGACGCGGTGGGCTGCTGAGATGGACATCGACTATCCGTTATTGCTTACCTGGGCGGTTCTGATCAGCGGCGGCATCTGGCTGTTCGACGTTCTGGTGCTGAAGCCCCGCCGCGATGAGGGCGCCTCCGCACCGACGCTGGTGGAGTACGCCCGCTCGTTCTTCCCGGTGCTGGTGTTCGTGCTGCTGATGCGCAGCTTTCTCGGCGAGCCCTATCAGATTCCATCGGAGTCCATGGTGCCGACGCTGGAGGTGGGCGATTTCATACTGGTCAACAAGTACGCCTACGGCATTCGCCTGCCTGTGCTGGGAACCAAGGTCGTCGAGGTCGGGCGGCCGGAGCGGGGGGACATCATGGTCTTCATTCCGCCCCACGATTCCCGCTATTTCATCAAGCGGGTGATCGGCCTGCCGGGCGATCACATCCGCTACGAGAACAAGGCGCTGTACATCAACGGGGAGCGGGCGGGCTACGAGTTCGTCCGGGAATTCCACGACATCATCGGCCGCAGCGCGGTGCCCGTGCGTGAATACGTGGAAATCTTCGATGAGGACTCCCACACCACCTACCGCTACCCGACGGAGGAGAGGGCCCGGGAGTGGGTGGTGCCGGAGGACTCCTACTTCGTCATGGGCGACAACCGGGACCGCAGCGACGACAGCAGGCGCTGGAAGTACGTCTCGGAAGCGAAGATCGTCGGCAAGGCGGTGGCGATCTGGGTACACAAGGCGCCGGGGCTGAATTGGCCGACGTTCGAGCGCAACCGTTGGATCTGACGGCACTCCAGAAAAAGCTCCATCATCGGTTCGAGGACGAGGCGTTGCTGGTTCGCGCTCTCAGCCACAGGAGCGCATCGGCCCATCACAACGAACGCCTGGAGTTCCTGGGCGATGCCGTGCTCGGTTATGTCATGGCGGATTACCTGCACCGGACGCGCCGGAGTCAGCGGGAAGACTCGCTGACCCTGCTGCGGGCATCCCTGATCCGGCGCGAGACGCTGGTGGAAGTGGCAAGGGAGATCGATCTGGGCGATTACCTCCTGCTCGGGGTGGGGGAGCGCCGGAGCGGTGCGCGGGGCCGGGCTTCCATTCTTGCGGATGCGCTGGAGGCACTGATCGGGGCGGTACACGAAGACGCCGGCATCGAGGCGGCCAGGGCCATGATCCTGCACCTCTTCGGCGACCGCCTGGAAAATCTCGCCGACCGGGCGCAGAAAGACCCCAAGAGCGTGCTGCAGGAACACCTGCAGGCTCGCGGGCTCGAGCTGCCGGAATATCGCACGGTTGATGTCTCGGGCCGGCAGCACGATCAGGTATTCAACGTCGCCTGCGAGCTGGTGGATGTGGATGCTTCGGTGACGGCCACCGGGCGGAACCGCAAGGAGGCCGAGATGCGGGCGGCCGCCCTGATGATCGGCGAGGTGGAGCGCCGTGGCATCTGAGCGGGCCGGGTTCGCGCCCGACTCGGGCAGCCCGTGAACGGCGCGACCCAACGCTGCGGCTATGTGGCGATCCTGGGCCGGCCGAATGTGGGCAAGTCCACCCTGCTCAACGTGGTGCTGAGGCAGAAGATCAGCATTACCTCGGGCAAGCCCCAGACCACGCGCCACAACCTGCTGGGCACCGACACGGACGGCGCCCGCCAGGCCACCCAGGCGGCCGCGCCGGGGAGT